>CAZPEE010000225.1:0-4214 GCA_964585525.1 uncultured Cocleimonas sp. | reverse complement strand
CTAGTATAGCCTATGTCATTATCAGAATGACGTTAATTCAGTGAAATATTGACCGGATTGGTTGATATATCAACGTCAAAACTGAGTTGTACCAGGGTGCCTTCGTCTTCATCGCTTTCAAACTGTATCTCGCCATTGATACGTCCGGCTCTCTCTTCCATGATGGAAAGGCCAATATGTTCCCCGGTTTCCTTGTTGGTTTTTTTACGCTTTTTGGGCAAGCCAATACCATCATCCTCTACCAAAACACTGCAATGGCCATCTTCGGTACTGCTCATCAGTATCCGCACATTGTCAGCCTGTGCATGTTTGCGCACATTGGCAAGCGCCTCCTGGACGATGCGAACCACCTCTATCTCAATATTTCGCGGCAATATTTCCAGATCCCAGTTGTGGTAGAAAAATACGTCAATATCGGTTTCCTGGCGGAAGCGTTCGGTCAATCGTTGTACGGCACGTACCACACCTTTGCCATCTATTGGCGCACGGAAATGGGTAATCAGGCTGCGCAATTCCGCGTAAGCATCATCAATGGTGTTTTCCAGCCCTTCCAGTTCGTGCCAGATGACCTCTTCCTTACCCTGGTTGAGCGAGTCGTCAAACAAACGTATTTTGTAACGCAAACTTGCCAGTGTTTGCGCCAGTGAATCGTGCAATTCGTGTGCCATGCGTGTACGTTCTTCAATAATCGACAAGGTGCGGGCATCTGCTTCGACACCGGCTTTTTCAATTGCCATGCCAAGATGCTGGCCGATACTTGCCAGCAGTTCGTGTTCGCCCTCCAGAAAATCCTTTTCCATGCGGTGCACGAACAGGTTATATACGCCCAGTGTTTTGCCACGGTAGGCAAGCGGTATGGCAAGCATTTCAATATCGTCATCGTCGCTGAAAAAGTTTTTACCGATAATCAAGCCACATTTTTTCACATCCGAATGCACCATGATTTTGGCATCATGAAGCGCCTTTCCGCATAAACAATTCGGCGCAGGGAGTGTTTCTTCCAGCTTGATAATTTCTTCACTCAAACCAATACTGGCAACCAGCCGCATCTGGTCATCCTTGTTTAATAAGCGCACAGTAGCGGCCTTGGCATTAACGACGTTGGTCAGGGTATGCAAAAAGCGCTGTAATAAATCTTCCAGGTTATTGGATTTGTTGATACAGGATGCCACATCGTACAAAACACTCAGGTAATGTTTCTTTTGTTCAATATGGCGTGCTTGCTGCGATAAGCGTTTTTGCTGCAAACGTGCCAGCGCTTCGTAATCGGAAGCAATGGTATTGATATGTTCACGAATCCCACGCGAAGAGCAATAGTTGGTACGCAATGGCATACGCGATGAAAAATCACCTTCCAGTAATTGATTTGCCCACACGGAAAGGTCATTACTAAAGCGGCTGAATTGTTTCCACATCCAGTAAAACATGCCCAGCACACCCGCACCTGAAAACGCCCATAAACCCGTCATTAAGGGTGCCAGCCAGGTATAATGGACATCGGAATTTATCGCCCAAAAGTAAGTAGCGCCAATCACAAAAAATACAATCAAGAGCAACAGCATCAAGGAACGCATTAGCCATGAAAACTCTATCATCGGTTGCTGTGCTTTCTTTGGGGTTGTTTGTGCTACTGTTTGCGTTATGCTGGCGGGGCTTTCATCCGCAGTTGCAGCGCTATCCAGATGGCTCGGTAAAGTCACCGTGACATCTTTTAAAGGTATTTGTGCGAGACTATCCTGTGGCATGTTAATGTCTGTTTAACCTGGAATCCTAGTTTAATCTTCCACGGGCGGCTTGTAATTGGGGTCATTGGGATTGAGGAAAACGATTTCATGCTTGCCATCTATTTCCACATAATCCATGGTCATACCGGTAAGTAATGGAATGCTTGCCGCATCGACCACCAGGTTGATGTCTTTTTCGACAAAGGTTTTATCGCCTTCATGTGAATTATCATCAAACCCCATATTGTAATGAAACGAACCGTCTTCTTTCACTTTTATGGCAATTCGTAGCGGCATGGGGTCTGCACCCATTTGTTCTAATGAGATTGCAACCTGCTTTGCTGCTGCATCGGTAATTTTAATCATTCATGTGTTCCTTTTTTAACTTAACGTGTCTTACAAATTCAATAAAGCGTCCTGCCCAGCGGAATTGTTCGGTATCCCGCATATGGGTGTAGGAAGCCAGCAGGTTCTTGTATACCCAACCATCCTGTTCTCCCGTTATACCCACACCACGTTGAACCTGGTAGGCAAATTTACCTTTTCGCTGCATTTCATCATCATTTTCCAGACAGGAATAATGAAATTCGTGTGCTTTGATGATGTTTTCTGTTGATGCGGTTGTTGATGCTGTTAATGATGACGAATCTGGCCAGGGCATGTGCTCCGTTTGCGTCAGTTCAACATGCCCCCTACCCTGCGGACGCTGATGCATCACCACATCTGATGGGATAATACCAACCATTTCGGACATTTGCCCATTCCAGTGCAATTTTTGTGATAAATACATCAAACCGCCACATTCGGCATAGACTGGCAAGCCCGCCTCAATTGCCTGGTAAATGCTTTCACGCATGCTCTTATTGTCAGCCAATTGCTGCATATGCGTTTCCGGAAAGCCGCCGCCAATAAACAGTCCATCCAGATCAGGCAACTTGTCATCTTCCAGTGTATTGATTGAAACCAGCTCGGCACCTGCCTCGCGCAACGCCTGCTTGTCGCTAACATAATAAAAACCAAACGCAGAATCTTCACATATACCGATACGCACTGTCGGTTTTGTTTGCTCCGACACAGCGAATCTTTGCGGTTTAACCGTTAAAGGATTTGCTTTCCGGGCGATTGACAACACCTGTTCCAGGTCTACCTGGTCTGCGACCTGCGTTGCAATATCATTGATTTTCTTTTCGGCATCCATGCCTTCATGCACACATTCATTGTTTGGCATGAGCCCCAGGTGACGTTCATCCAGCGCCAGCAAGGGACTTTTTGTGACGACTCCCAGCACCGGGATATCCGTATATTCCTTCGTCACCGCACGCAGTTTGGCTTCGTGGCGACCACCGGATGAGAGATTAAAAATCACGCCTGCAATATTTATTTGCGAATCAAACTGTTGATAGCCCATCAGCAAAGGCGCGACGCCACGTGTGACACCACGGGTATCAATCACCAGAATCACCGGCGTTTTGCTGAGTTTTGCCAACGCAGCATTACTATCGCTGCCATCCAGGGCAACGCCATCATATAAACCTTTATTCCCTTCGATGATGCTGATATCCGCCTGCTGTCCCTGGATGGCAAGCTGGCGCAAAATCTCATCATGCGTCATGGTATTAAAATCCAGGTTATGGCAACCCTGCCCGCCCGATAAACCACTCGCCTTACCCAGCCATAAGGGATCAATATAATCCGGGCCTTTTTTAAAGGGCTGTACCTGCAAACCACGCCGATACAGGGCACGGCAAAGGCCAATAGACAGGGTAGTTTTGCCGGAGGATTTGTGCGCGGCCGAAATATAGATGCGAGAATCAGACATGTGCTTATTGTAAGCCTATCCTGGTAGAATCAAAACACCAATTCCATCCGATCCGGGCCAATTTCCAGATAACACGCCTTATCGTGCCAATCACCAAGCACAATACGCTGTGCGGATTGCCCATTTAAATCAAACTTATGGATTTTAGGCCGATGCGTATGTCCATGGATCAATTGTAAAACACCCGCTTGCGTCATGACCTTTTCAACTTCCTGCTGGTTGACATTTAAAATGTCATAGGCTTTTTGCCGGGTGGTTTTAGTGGTGGCGTTTCTAACACTGCCAGCCTGTTTGGCGCGCTTTTCTTCAGACAGGGATAAATAGATTTTCTGGATGATAGTACGCCGGAACAACCAGCGCATGCGTTGATAACCCTTGTCATCGGTACAGAGTGTATCACCGTGCATTATAAGGGTGGGTGTACCGTACAAATCAATCAACTGCTGATCAGGTAACAGGCTTGCGCCGATACGCGCTACGAATTGGCCTTGTGCCAGAAAATCACGGTTTCCCTGAATAAAATAAAGTGGCACACCTGAATCACTCAAGACCCTGAGCTTATTCAATACCGGGAGATAAGGCTCGCCAGCAGGCGTGTCGATTGTATTATCGCCAATCCAGAATTCGAAAAGATCGCCTAAAATATACAGCGCATCGGCTTTATTCTGGAT
>CAZPEE010000224.1:0-4218 GCA_964585525.1 uncultured Cocleimonas sp. | reverse complement strand
TGTTTTGGTTGTGGTGCGCATGGTTCGGCGATTTCTTTTTTGATGGATTATGAACATCAGGAGTTTGTCGAAGCGATTGAAACGCTGGCTGAATCACTGGGTATACCTGTGCCACGTGAAGGTGGTGGGAACGCTCCCAGCCCGGAGCAGCGCCAGCGTAGCAAGGATTTGTATACCTTGATGGAAGAGGCGAGTGGCTTTTACCAGATGCAGTTAAAAAGCTCGGACAGGGCGGTTGCTTATTTAAAAGGGCGTGAGTTAAGTGGCGAGATAAGTCAACAATTCAAACTGGGTTACGCGCCAGAGGGTTGGAATGCGCTGGAAAACCAGTTTTCTGATCATTTTCGCAAATACTCGCAGCAACAATTACTTGATTCCGGTTTGCTGATCCGTAACGAAGAAAGCAACAAAATCTACGACCGCTACCGTGACCGCATCATGTTCCCGATCCATAACCGCAAGGGGCAGGTGATTGGCTTTGGCGGACGTGTTTTGGGAGATGAATTACCCAAGTATATCAATTCGCCTGAAACCACGCTGTTTCACAAAGGCCGTGAGCTGTATGGCTTTTATGAAGCGCGCAAATACACCCAGAAGCTGGAACGTATTTTGGTGGTTGAAGGTTATATGGATGTGATTGCGCTGGCACAGTTTGGTATTAGCTATGCGGTAGCCACGCTCGGTACGGCAACCACGCAAGACCATATCAAATTATTATTTCGTACCGTACCTGAGGTTATTTTTTGTTTTGATGGTGACCGGGCGGGGCGTGAAGCAGCCTGGCGAGCGGTTGAAAATACCTTGCCGGTTATGCAGGATGGCAAGGAAATCCGTTTTTTATTTTTACCGGATGGAGAAGACCCGGATACACAGGTCAGGAAAAGTGGCAAGGAGGAGTTTGAAGCCTCGTTTGATGATGCCATTTCACTCACTGACTATTTTGTGCAATCACTGCACCAGCGTTTTAATATTAGTTCCAATGAAGGAAAAGCACGTTTCCTGAATGAAGCCAGCAAACAACTCAAAAATATGCCGGAATCACTGATAAAAGACCAGTTGCTGGATAAACTTTCAGCATTAACCAATATTGCTGTGGCAACCATCAAAGCACATAAACAGGTTTCACAAACATCCGGTGAACCACAACACGATTTTTCCCGACAAACAAGCAGAATGGGTAACCGGGAAGTACAAAAGACACCGATTCGTTATGCAATGACCTTGTTACTTTTCAAACCAGAATTAGTGCAGCTCGTCGAAAATATTGAGCAAATCGCTCTTTCAAATCTGCCAGGTTCGGATTTGTTGACTACACTTATTGAAACCATACAGGAAATCATCGAAAAGAACCCTGATGTTAACGCAGCAGCTTTGCTGGAACGGTGGCGGGATACTGACCTGGAAGCAGCATTTGCCCGTTTGATGAAATGGCAGCCCGAATCGGATGATGCAACGATACTGGAAACAGAATTTAAGGATTGTTTAAGGAGCATTCACAAAAAAGCAAATATGCTTAAAATCGAACAACTCATCCATAAAGATCGTACAGAAGGGCTGTTACAACAGGAAAAACAGGATTTACTGGAATTACTGAGCATGCAGTAGATCTTCAGCAACATCTGTGCCGGTAACTACTATCTGCTGAACATGTAATTAAAACAGGATCTCACTTTATTTTGTGAAAAACCTCCCCATTTTATCAGTGACGGTAATCAAATCTGCTGAATTGCTTACCTCATGGTCAACATTAGCCAGGATTTATCACTGTAGGGTGATGAATCCGGGCCAGGCAAAGGGATTAGGGAATTGTCCTTAATTTGTTGAATATTAGAGATACATTGTAGCGAAAAACTATGATACGATGGTCGATTAACATTTTTTTACGAGTAGTATAAAAAAGAATGACTAAACAAGCAAAAAATCAAACACTTAACGATAAAAACCTGGAAGCGGAAGTCGCTGATACAGCCCAGGTTTCTGAACAGGATGATTCTGTTGATTCTGTAGAAGGCACTCAGGAAAATACTCCGGCTTCAAGCCTGAAAACACTGATTACCAAGGGTAAAGAACAAGGCTACCTGACTTATGCCGAGGTCAATGACCACCTGCCAGATACGATTGTCGACCCTGAGCAAATCGAAGAAATTGTCACCATGATTGGTGACATGGGCATCAAGGTATTTGAAAAAGCACCCGATGAAGATAGCCTGATTTTAACCGAAGAAGCCGTCGATACTGATGATGAAGCCGCCGCTGAAGCCGCTGCAGCGCTATCCAATGTAGACAGTGATTTTGGACGGACTACCGACCCGGTACGCATGTACATGCGTGAAATGGGTACTGTCGAGCTACTCACACGGGAAGGCGAAATACAGATTGCCATCCGTATTGAGGAAGGTTTATACGAAGTCCTTACCGCACTGTCTAATTTGCCGATGTCTACGGAATTCATTCTTGATTTCTATGCAAAAGTCGAAGCCGAAGAGAAACGCTTAACCGACCTGATTGTTGACTTTGTAGATCCTGATGCAGAGCGTCATGTGATACCGGAGCCAGCACAGGTCATCTCTGATAAAGCCGCGGCAGAGAAAAAAGAAGCAGCAGAGGAAGAAGAAGAGGTTATTGAGGATACTGGCCCAGACCCGGAAGAAGCGCGTGAGAAATTTGGCATATTGAATGATTTGTATGTTCAGGCATGCCAGGCGTGTGAAAATGAAGATTTTGAACTTTATCAAGAACTGCGTGACAAGCAAAGCAGGCAGTTGTTGCACTTTAAATTCACACAAAGCATTATTGACCAGCTTGGCGCCCAAATGCAGCAGATTATTTTTCGTATTCGCACACTGGAACGCGAAATCATGAAACTGTGCGTACAAAAAGCTGCCATGCCACGTAAAGATTTCATTACGACGTTTCCACAAAGCGAAACCGATTTAAACTGGATTACAGACTACATTGAAAAAAAACCAGAACACAAAGAAGCACTTGCACCTTATATTGAAGATATTATTTTCAAGCAGGAACAACTGAAGAAAATCGAAGTTGAAACCCGCTTGAGTATTACCCAGCTCAAAGATATTAACCGCATTGTATCCGTGGGTGAGGCCAAGGCACGCCGTGCCAAAAAGGAAATGGTCGAAGCAAACCTGCGCCTGGTTATTTCGATTGCCAAAAAATACACCAACCGTGGTTTACAGTTCCTCGATTTAATTCAGGAAGGTAATATCGGTTTGATGAAGGCGGTGGATAAATTTGAATACCGCCGTGGTTACAAATTCTCGACCTATGCAACCTGGTGGATACGTCAGGCCATAACCCGTTCTATCGCAGACCAGGCACGCACCATCCGTATTCCAGTCCACATGATTGAAACGATCAACAAACTGAACCGTATTTCCCGTAAATTACTACAGGAAAAAGGACGCGAAGGCACACCCGAAGAGCTCGCTATCGAAATGGAAATGCCAGAAGATAAAGTGCGCAAAGTGATGAAAATTGCCAAAGAGCCGATCTCCATGGCAACCCCGATTGGTGATGATGAAGATTCATCACTGGGTGATTTTATCGAAGACAGCAATGTGCAATCACCCGTTGAATCAGCTACCTCAAATGGACTGGGTGATACCACCCGCGATGTACTCAGTAGCCTGACACCCCGCGAAGCCAAGGTGTTACGCATGCGTTTCGGTATCGACATGAATACCGACCACACACTGGAAGAAGTGGGTAAACAATTTGACGTGACCCGTGAACGTATTCGTCAAATTGAAGCAAAAGCATTAAGAAAATTGCGTCATCCGAGCCGATCAGATATGCTACGCAGCTTCCTTGAAGTTGAGAAAGATCCTAACCAGCGTTAGACTCTTTTAAAACTATTCAGGCTAAACAATTTAGGGCATTATGTCTCTTTAATAATAGTCTACTACAAGGGGCCTGTAGCTCAGTTGGTTAGAGCAGCGGACTCATAATCCGTTGGTCGAAGGTTCGAGTCCTTCCAGGCCCACCATATAAAACAAAGGGTTACAGGTTTTCAGCTTGTAGCCCTTTTTTATTTTGCTACCTCTTTGCTACCCTAGGTTCAATTTCGCGCTATTGTTACGGATTATATTCAGGCACAAAAAAGGTTGCTTCTTAATTTTTACAATTTTCCAGCACTTCACGCAACAGTATCGCAGTTACTACCCTGATGATATATGTGCATACAATGTGCTTTTCTTT
>CAZPEE010000223.1:0-4233 GCA_964585525.1 uncultured Cocleimonas sp. | reverse complement strand
CCTTATCTATCCGGATTGCCCGGTTGTGATTGTTTTTACCGCTAATCCTTCTTTTTACTGCATTTAGAACAACCTCAATCAATAATTTCCAATATAATCGCTCTTTTTCCACAACGCACAAAAAACCGGTCTAGCAGATGCCCTTAATCCAGTTAAAAAATATCCAGGTCAGTTTTGGTGGCCCTGCGTTGCTCGATAACCTCAGTATGACGGTTGAGCCGAATGAACGTATTTGTTTGATCGGTCGCAATGGCGCGGGTAAATCAACCTTGATGAAGGTTCTGAACCGCGAAATCAAGGCGGATTCAGGCGAGATTATTATTGAAAAAGGTGCGGTGATCGCCCAGCTTGAACAGGAAGTGCCACGTGATATGCACGGTAGCGTTTATGAGGTGGTTGCTTCTGGGCTGGCGGAAACCGGCGAGCTGTTATCCCAGTTTCATGCGCTCAACGAAGAAGAGGATGTCGGCTCGGACGACTGGATGAAGCGTTTTGAAAAAGTACAGCATGAGCTGGAAGCCTGTAACGGCTGGCATTTTCAAAACACCATTGATACGGTTATTTCGCGGCTTGAACTGAATCCTGATGCGGACTTTGCAAAGCTCTCTGGCGGCATCAAACGCCGTGTTTTATTGGCACGGGCGCTGGTGCAGGAGCCGGATGTGTTGCTCCTTGATGAGCCAACTAACCACCTTGATATTGATGCGATCATCTGGCTGGAAGATTTCCTGCTCAATTTTAAAGGCTCGTTGGTTTTTATCACGCATGACCGTTCCTTTCTACGTCGGCTGGCAACACGCATTATTGAAATTGACCGGGGCATCGCGACCAGTTGGCCGGGTGATTATGATAATTTCTTGCGCAGAAAAGAAGAAGCGCTGCATGCCGAAGAGTTGGAAAATGCGCGTTTTGATAAAAAACTGGCACAAGAGGAAGTCTGGATACGCCAAGGCATCAAGGCGCGCCGTACCCGTAATGAAGGCCGTGTGCGTTCGCTGGAAAAAATGCGTAAAGAACGCGGTCAACGCCGAGAGCAACAAGGCTCAGCCAAAATGCAGGTTGATGTTGGGCAACGCACTGGAAAGCGTGTCGTCGAAGTGGAAAATATTCGCTACACTTTGCCCAATGGCCGGGTGCTGATTGATGATTTTTCCACCCTGGTACAACGCGGCGATAAAATCGGCTTAATCGGCCCGAATGGTGTGGGTAAAACCACCTTGCTAAAAGTGTTGCTGGGTGAATTAAAGCCGGATTCTGGAAAAATTATTCAAGGTACAAATCTGCAAGTTGCCTATTTTGACCAGCTGCGCAGCCAGTTGGATGAAGACCGCAGCGTCAAAGACAACCTTGACCGTGGTGCCGACAAGGTCAGTGTTAATGGCAAGGAAAAACACGTCATCAGCTACTTGCAGGATTTTCTGTTTACGCCGGATCGTGCTAATTCGCCAGTGAATGCTTTATCCGGTGGTGAGCGCAATCGTTTGCTACTTGCCAAGCTGTTTATCAAGCCCGCTAATGTACTGGTGCTGGATGAGCCGACCAATGACCTCGATGTGGAAACACTCGATTTACTCGAAGAGCTGTTACTTGACTACCAGGGCACGGTATTAATCGTCAGCCATGACCGTACCTTTATTAACAACCTGGTCACCAGTTGTTTTGTGTTTGAAGGCGATGGCAAAATTAGTGAATACGTGGGTAGTTATGATGACTGGCTACGGCAACGACCAGAGCCTGTTGTTAACAAAAACAAGCCTAAAGAAAAACTTACACAACAAGTCACTACGACAAAAACAGAACAAAAAACAGAAAAGAAAAAGACCCAAAAGCTAAGCTATAATGACCAGCGTGAACTGGATGCGCTTCCGGCAGAGTTGGAAAAGCTCGAAGCCGACATTGCTGCACTGGAAGCGCAAATGGCAGAACCGGATTTTTATAAGCAAGAGCATCAGGAAGTCAGCGCCATAACGGATCAATTGCAACAGCTAAAAGCATTACTGGATGAAAAATTTAGCCGCTGGGAAGCACTGGAATCACAGGTTTAACCCGGATGTTTTACCTGAAAGCCCGATGATTGTGCCGGGATTGTCGTTCAGAGACGAATTTTCGATTGAATCAATAGCCTTAGCTATTGATGATTGAGAAAATATCGGTTCTGGGCGGCAAGATCGGTGCAAGGGCGGGTTTAACGAGTGCCGGGAAACATCATGTGCTATTACTAATAGTACTGAAATGATTCAAGAAAACAGTATATTATGTCATTATCTTAGGGTTCAGGTGAAATATTCGGGTTGGAAATTTAGCATGGCAGATTATAGTCGTTATCGCAGAGAGTATACACTGGGTGGTTTACACCGCAAGGATCTGGATGCGTCGCCTTTTAAACAGTTTGAAAAGTGGTTTTCCCAAGCGGTGAAAGCCACTATTCCTGACCCTTGTGCGATGACGCTGGCGACTGTCTCGGCGGAAGGAAAACCGACGCAACGCACCGTCTTGCTTAAAACCTTTGACGAAAAAGGCTTCGTGTTTTTTACCAATTACAATAGCCTGAAGGCAAAGCAAATTGCCGGGAACCCCAATGTGTCTTTACTATTTCCCTGGACAGAACTGGAGCGCCAGATTGAAATAAATGGCAAAGCAGAAAAAATCAGCAGCGCCGAATCACTAAAATATTTTATCACGCGCCCGCGT
Organism: uncultured Cocleimonas sp.; assembly: GCA_964585525.1. Taxonomy (GTDB): domain Bacteria; phylum Pseudomonadota; class Gammaproteobacteria; order Thiotrichales; family Thiotrichaceae; genus Cocleimonas. Next base: position 1,542 of record CAZPEE010000223.1, on the reverse strand, counting down.
GGCAGTCAGCTGGGAGCCTGGGCTTCCAACCAGAGCTCACACATAAGCACCCGGGCTACATTGGAAAACCAGCTAAAGAAAATGAAACAACGCTTTACAGAGGGGGACATTCCCTTGCCTGATTTCTGGGGTGGCTTCCGTGTTGTGCCAGAAACTATCGAGTTTTGGCAGGGTGGGGAAAACCGTTTGCATGATCGGTTTGAGTATGTGCGAAAAGATAATAGTCGTTGGGATATTCATCGCCTGGAGCCTTAATCGGCATTTGTTAAAGCATCAAGTAATGAACGATTTTTCTGTTGTTGGTAGGCCAGGGTTAGCCGGTTGGCACGAAAAATACTGGATAGGTCGAGAACAGCACGGTCAAAATCATCATTGATCACGATAAAATCATATTCGTTATAATGCGTCATATCATCACAGGCTTGTGCCAGGCGCTTTGCGATAACCTCATCGGGGTCGGTTTTCCTGCCGCGTAAACGTCTTTCCAGCTCTTCTCTGGAAGGTGGCAAAATGAAGATTGATTTAGCCTCTGGCATCAACTCACGTACTTGCCCGGCGCCTTGCCAGTCAATTTCCAGGATGACGTCGAAGCCTTTCTCTAGTAATTCATTTACGGCCTTTTTTGATGTGCCATAATGGTTGCCAAAGACATTGGCATGTTCCAGGAAATAGCCATTATGCACTTCGTCGAGGAATTCATCGGCACTGATGAAATGGTAATGCCGTCCATCAATTTCGCCTTTTCGTGGTTTGCGGGTGGTGTGCGAGGTTGCCATTTTGACGCCATCCAGCGTTTCCAGTAATTTAAAGATAAGGCTGGTTTTGCCAGCACCGGATGGAGCAGATATGATGTAGAGTGTTCCGTTCATTATGTAAACCGAGATTCTTAAAATGGCTTCTATTATTACCGTACCAGCTTTCTCTGACAACTATATCTGGTTAATTTGTGATAAAGATAAAAATAGGGCGGCTATTGTCGACCCCGGCGATGCTGCACCTGTGGTCAAAGTGTTGCAAGAGCTTGTTATTAAACCAGTAGCCATTTTAATTACCCATTTTCATAGCGATCACGTTGGTGGTATTGGAAAGCTACTTGAGGTTTACCCCGGTTTACCTGTTTATGGCCCGGAAAAGGAACGCATCCCGCACATGACCCATCCACTTAATGGTACTGAAACGATTGGTCTTGATGTGCTTGATATAAAGCTTAATGTGATGAATGTACCCGGACACACTGCCGGGCATATTGCCTATTATGATGAACAAAATGGCAATCTGTTTTGTGGTGATACCTTATTTGCATGCGGTTGTGGCCGGGTGTTTGACGGCACTTTGCAGGATTTGCATGATTCTTTACAAACAATTGCACAGCTTCCAGCACAAACGAAAATCTACTGCGCCCACGAATATACGCTGGATAACATCGGCTTTGCCAAATGGGTGGAGCCTGAGAATAAAGCTTTATTGGCGCGTGAAGAAGCGGCTATGGCGCTGATTGATAATGACCAGCCAACCGTGCCATCGGAATTGGCTTTGGAGCTT
>CAZPEE010000222.1:0-4236 GCA_964585525.1 uncultured Cocleimonas sp. | reverse complement strand
ATAATGTCATCCATGTTGGTGACACCGCCGGATGCAATCACGGGGATATTGATATTTTTAGCCAGTTCTACCGTCGCTTCGATATTGACGCCTTTCATCATGCCGTCGCGGGCGATGTCGGTGTAGACGATTGCAACCACACCCGCTTCCTCAAACTGTTTGGCAAGTTCAATGGCTGGTACGCTGGAGACTTTATCCCAGCCATCGGTAGCGACCATGCCGTTTTTGGCATCAATGCCGACAATGATGTGCCCAGGGAACTGCTTGCACAGTTCTTTGACAAAATCCGGGTCTTCAACCGCTTTAGTGCCGATAATGCAGTAGCTTACTCCTGCATCCAGATACGACTGCACGGTTTTGGCATCACGGATTCCGCCGCCAATTTGAATCGGTAGGTCAGGGAATTTTTGGGCGATGGCTTCAACGGCTGAATTATTGACGGGTACGCCGTCAAATGCGCCATTCAAGTCGACCAGGTGCAAGCGTTTGGCTCCGGCTTCAACCCAGCGGGTGGCAGTATCGACAGGACTATCGGAGAATACGGTGGTGTCTTCCATGCGACCCTGGCGCAGGCGTACACATTGGCCGTCTTTTAAATCTATGGCGGGTAGCAGTAACATTAGTTTTGTCCATCCCAGTGGCTAAAGTTTTTCAAAAGTTGCAAGCCATCATCGGCACTTTTTTCCGGGTGCGCCTGAATCGCAAATACATTGTCTTTGGCAATCGCCGAAGGATAGCGGATGCCGAATTCAGTTTCACCTGAAATGATTGATTTATCTTGAGGTTCGACAAAATAGCTGTGCACAAAGTAAAAACGTGAATTATCCTCAATGCCTTTCCAGAGGGGGTGGTCCTGAACATGCTTGATCTGGTTCCAGCCCATTTGCGGAATTTTGAGCCGGTTCCCTGCTGTATCCGTTGCACCAATATGGTCAGTAAAATGTTGCACTGTACCTTTGTAAAGACCGATGCAGTCGACACCACCACCTTCTACGCTGTGTTCCATCAGGACTTGCATCCCCATGCAAACGCCGAGGAAGGGTTTGCTGGTAGAAACTTCCTTGATGACATCAACCAGGTCGCGTTTATGTAGCTCGCTCATACAATCACGCGCCGCACCTTGGCCGGGGAATACGATACGGTCGGCTTTTAAAATTTCATCAGGGGATGAGGTGATAACAACGTCATCATGGGTAACGTGTTGAAGTGCTTTATGTACAGAATGGAGGTTTCCCATGGAGTAATCTATTACAGCGATCATAGGGTCATTGCTCTATCAGGATTTTAATAAAGGTTTATAGTCGTTAGTTGCTTTTACGCTTTTACAATGTGCCTTTTGTGGAAGGTATCGCATCCATAGCACGCTCATCGCGCTCTACCGCCATGCGAAGCGCACGTCCAAAAGCTTTGAATATGGTTTCGGCAATATGGTGTGCATTTTTGCCACGGATATTATCCAGGTGCAGGCTGACCTGCGCGTGGTTTACAAAGCCCTGGAAAAATTCTCCGAAAAGGTCAACATCAAAACGACCAATCATGGCGCGTTTATAATCGACATTATCTTGCAGGGAAGGGCGCCCGGAAAAATCAATGACGACACGCGATAATGCCTCATCCAGTGGCACATAGGCATGGCCATAACGGCGGATGCCTTTTTTATTACCCAGCGCCTTGGCAAACGCCTGGCCCAAGGTAATGCCAATGTCTTCAACCGTGTGGTGGTCATCAATCTGGGTATCACCATTGGCTTCGATTTCAATATCAATCATGCCATGCAGCGCGATTTGCTGCATCATGTGTTCAAGGAAAGGCACATCGGTTTTAAAGCGCGCCTTGCCTGTTCCATCAAGGTTAATATTGACGCTGATTTGTGTTTCCAGTGTGTCACGGTTAACGCTGGCTGTTCGTTCTGTCATTGCGGTATACATTTAGCTATTTGAAGTGGGGATAATAACATATTGTGGCTGACTGTAACCTTAAACCTAAATTCCACAGTTAACCGCTTAGCGTGTCTATTAAGCTATTTAGGTTAAACCATAACATGATGTATGATCGGTTCATGTCAAAAAAAGCAGAATATCACATCCCTGTCACTGGCAATTCAAAAACTGCAGTTGATTATTTGTCCAGTGCATCGGGTTTGTCACGTCAAAAAATAAAACAGGCGATGCAAAAAGGCTGTGTCTGGCTGGAACAGAAACATGCCGGACAAACGCATGTGCAGCGCTTGCGCCGGGCTAAAAAGATACTTTCAGAAGGCAGTTTACTACATTGTTATTAGTATGAAAAAGTTATCAATTGTGAGCCTGGGGCAGCAACTCTGGTGAGTGACCAGGGTGCTTACAGTATCTGGAATAAGCCTTCTGGGATGTTGTCCCAAGGCTCTAAATGGGGAGATCACTGCACCCTTTACCGTTGGGCAGAAAAGCATCTCAAGCCTGAGCGCTCCGCGTTTATCGTGCATCGGCTGGATCGTGCCGCAAGTGGTTTGATGATACTGGCACACAAAAAACAACTTGCCGTCCAGTTTGCAAAAATGTTTCAGGATCATCAGCTTGAAAAGCGCTACCGGGTAAGCGTGAATGGTGATTTTTCCCGTATTTTTCCTGAGGGGGAAAACAGGGTAACGATTGCGCAGGAGCTATCCGATGGCAACGCGATGAGAAAGGCTGTAAGCCATGCAAGGTTCATCAGTTTTGATGCGCAGCAGAATAAAAGCATTCTTGAGGTTAGTATAGAAACAGGGCGTAAACATCAGATAAGAAAGCATTTATGCGGTCTGGGTTTCCCGGTTGTGGGGGATCGTTTATATGGGGAATATGGTAAGGAAGAGAGTGGTGTAGATTTGCAACTTAGTGCAATCTCATTAGCTTTTGTCTGTCCTGTTTCAGGGGAAAAGAAAAAATTTGAGTTGTGAATCTGGGCCGTTAGATGCTGATATTTTTCTTTAATTTGGTATAGCTGAGCTTGGCTAGCAAGCTAAAAATAAAACAAAACAGGCACAAGGGCAACAGTATACGAATGCTGGAAGGGTCGCCATATTGTGTGTATGAAAATAGTAATGAAAAGGCCGTTAGTGCAACACCGACACCGCCAATAAAAGTAGGGAAAAGTAACAGTGCGCGCCAATATTCATAGACCAGGAAAGAATCAGTCTCACTTTTCTTGTCCAGATAGTTCATGCGCATTAAAAGTGGAACAAGGATGATGATCGCCAGTAATACCAGCAACCAGGGGATATAATAAATTGTGAAGAGATGGTTTGTCATACTATGGATAGCGTCAGCGTATTATGAATAAAATATCAAATTTTTTATTTTGAAATGGTTAACCATTTTTTGTTCTGTTCTGTTGTTTGCTAGTCTATCAGAATGCTATTAATATGCGCGTTTTTACGATAAGTGGTTGTTATGAGTAAAAACAAAAAAAGAGAGCCGAAGCCCTCTTTTTTGTTTAACTGTTTATTCAGATTTTTCAGGTTTTAGGAAGCATTGACCCATTGCCCCTGGTTATTCTTGCAGGCACGTCCTTTAACCTGCTGCATACGCCCATCAATCCAGGCGTCCATCACGTAGTCCCGGCAAACTGAGCGAGTGCCGTTCACCTTGCCTTCGTATTTATTAATGGGTGTAAAGGTATACTGCCGGTTAGTTTGTTGGTTGTCCCAGCTAACCTTTTGGTAATTCGGTGCGGTGTCCAGTGTTTGTGCAACCTTTTGCTGATCCTGGCGATCCATGTCGCGGGCAATGCTGCCACCAATCATGCCGCCGACAATTGTGCCAATAATCGTCATTGCGGTATTTCCCTTGCCTTTTCCCATCTGGTGACCTACTACACCACCTAAAACAGAACCCGTAATCGTGCCTGTTTGTTCCCTGGTCATGCCACCACAACCACTCAGGATAACGCTGGATGAAAGTAAGGTAGCGATAACGCCCGTTGTTATTACACCTTTTATAGTTGCTTTGTTGAAAGTCAATGTTGATAAAGTAGTCATTGGAAATCTTCTCCTGTGCATTAAAATTGTATTTACAAAAGCTCTGACGCTACGCTTGCAAATAAGTTCCAGATGGAAATGGCGCTTTGATAAATGGTTGGATCAATCTGTTGATCCACGAATGAAACAGCGATGCAATCAGGTTTGAATGTTGCCTACATTACACATCAACTCATAACTTATCGTTTCAGCATGATAGGCAATCGTATCAACGTGGATATTTTCTCCCCAGCATTCAA
>CAZPEE010000221.1:0-4261 GCA_964585525.1 uncultured Cocleimonas sp. | reverse complement strand
CACAGGCGACAAGTCCAAACAGGCAGACTGATATAAAATACTTATTCATTTGATATTCCTTAAGGTTTAAAAATTAGTGCTTTTAGGTCGGCTATCTCAGAAACTCTATCTACCCTATCATTTAGTTTTGCACATAAATAATTCCACAAATATAGCTTCAATGGGTGCGCACAGCGACACTTCTACAAGAATTATGTGAACAGCATCTATAGAGTGGAATCTCTGTTACCCTTAACTTAACGACTATTAGTTATAGCATGAATACAGATATTCTCTGTATTCATGCTATTCATCAACGATTACTTTGGTTTTGCAACATCGTTCAAAGGGTCTGCGCCAGATAAGGCAAAGAAAATATTATTACTACATTTAATCCGTATTCGCATACGATTTTTTGCTCTACCAAGCATCCAGCTAGGGATGTAAATGGACTTGATACCAATATTTGCGACGTTATTGGCAAACGTTCCAACCACTTTACCATTGGTATCTGTTGCAGCAATATCGACGGAGGAACAATTGATAGGATATTTATCCGTTTTTGCAACGTCCCATTTGACAGTGTAGTTTTTATTGGCAATCCAGCTACCTAAAAGTCCTGCACCTGCGGGTGCAGTTATAATAAAAGGTCTCCCAGTGTTGTATATTTTAACCAGCATATCCTGATTATTAACACCGCCACGATTATCCCGAGCAGTTAAGCGAAATGTCATATTTCTAGTGCGCTTAGGCTACTTGAGACAGCTAATAATAAAACGGGAAAAATGCATCTGTGGAGTAATTTTTTCATAATATACCTAGTTGTTGAAAAGGGGGAAGTAAGGATACCTCTAGTCAATAGTGGACGGGTCTGTTGTGAACAATTGGGGTTCATCGGCTTATTCTTCCATGAAGTTTATTTATAGACAGGCATAGAATAAACCCCAAAAAAAAATGATGTCAAGCGTAGTTTATGAATGAATCTCAGGATAATTTCAGGAACTCATGGCAAGTATTTGAAAAATTGATAATTAACATGAGGAACTTGCTCATAAAATAAATTAACCGATGTAGAATAATTTAGTCGGACATAATCAACAACAATATAACTGCCCAAATTCATACATAGGGATTCCAATTCAATTCACAATCCTGAAAACTTGTTTTTTTCTGATAGATTTTCCTAAAAACAAGCTTATGGGTACTTGTATCCTGAGCAAGGTACTTTAAACTCCCTGTTCTTTTATCCGATCGCACAAAACACATGCAAACAGAACTGAATAAAATCCCTGCCACAATTGTAACCGGCTTCCTGGGTAGCGGTAAAACCACCCTGCTCTCCAATGTACTCAAACAGGCCGATGGAAAACGTATTGCCGTCATCGTCAATGAGTTTGGTGAGCTGGATATTGATGCCAATCTACTTGGCAATTGCGCCCTGGGTTGTGAAGATAATAGCAATACTGCACAAAGCGCTAACAAAAATGGTATTTACGAGCTTGCCAACGGCTGTATCTGCTGCACCGTCGAAGAAGAGTTTTTGCCGGTCATGCAGGAGCTGGTTGAGCGTCGTACTGATATTGACCATGTGTTGATTGAAACCAGTGGTCTTGCTCTGCCTAAACCGCTGGTTCAGGCGTTTAACTGGCCGCAGATTAAACAGTATTTTACCGTGGATGCAGTGATCACGGTGATTGACGGCCCAGCCGTGGCAAAGGGACGTTTTGCACACAATATTGAACAGATCGAGGCACAACGTCAGGCTGATGAAAACCTTGACCACGACCCCAGCCTGCACGAATTGCTGGAAGACCAACTCAGTGCCGCTGACATTGTTGTCGTCAGTAAAAATGATTTACTCAATGATGCTGAGCGCAAACACGTTGAGCACGAAGTCAGTGAAAAAGTACCGGCCTCCGTTAAAACAGCCTACATCAGCCATGGTGATACACCGCTGGATATACTGATTGGTATTGATGCAGCAGCCGAGGAACATATCGACCACGTACACAACCACCATGATCACCACCATGCGCATGGCGAACATCACGACCATGCACATGATCATTTTGATTCTTTTGTGACCCGCATGGGTGAAGTCGATAGCGACAAGTTACAAACCATCCTGGGTGACTTACTGAAAGAACACACTATTTATCGCGCCAAGGGCTTTGCCGCCATACCCGATAAACCGATGCGACAGGTCATTCAGGCAGTGGGGGAACGCCTCGAATCACATTTTGACAGGCTCTGGGATGCCGATGAAGCACGCGTGACACAACTGGTTTTTATCGGCAAAGGGCTGGATGAGGAATACATCAATCAAGCATTGGCTCAAGCACAGGTTTAACCCGGATATTTCATGAAGGGAATGTATTTTCTGGAAATATTCAGCAAAACAGATTGTGCAAACATCGTTCCAGCCATAGCAGGGCTATGGCTGGAACGATTTTGTACAAGCTGTGAAGCTGATGTTTTCAGAAAACCATTCAGGTACAAACTGTGATTCTTTAAATTTATCATTTTTACTCGCAAGCCTATGATATTACGCAATTATTTCGCAAAAATAACCGCCTTCATGAAATATTCGGGTTAAGACTACTTTAACTTTTCATCAAGCGCCTGATACCGTATCATCAGGCACTCGTTATTCAGGTGTCGATAAGCACATGCTTGGCTTATCGGTGAAAAGGGAAGCAAGGCGCGATTCCTTCACTACTCCCGTAACAGTATTTGAGTGATGTTTGCCAGGGAAAACCCGGTCACTGTGCGCCATGCGCGTGGGAAGGCGGCAAGCAACAAAGCTCATCAGTCTGGAGACCTGCCTGGGTATTATTTAAACATTCATGCGGGTGCATGGGATTTAAAAAGGAGTATCAAAGATGCATATTGAAGTTGGCGTTGTCGAAGGCGCAAAAATGGTATTAAGTTATGGCACAGCTGCCGCCGCGTTTGCTTATCTGGCAAAACAGTCCTGGGAAGCCATAAAAGAAAAGGGATTGTCCTCGATGCTATTTCGCAGTGTGATAACAACATTGCTGGTTCTGGCCTTTTTCGAGGCACTGCCGCATCATCCTGTGGGTGTCTCGGAAGTACACTTGATCCTTGGTTCTACACTCTTCCTGATTTTTGGACTGGCACCTGCCGGAATCGGTTTGGCGCTGGGCTTATTAATTCAAGGCTTATTCTTCGCCCCCTTTGATCTGCCTAATTATTCCATCAACGTAACTACCCTGCTGGTTCCGCTTTACACCATGGCACTGATCGCCAGAAAAGTAATTCCAGAAACAGTTGCCTACAAGGATTTAAGCTACGCACAGACGGTTAAATTATCGCTCGCTTACCAGGGTGGCATTATTTCATGGGTTGCATTCTGGGCATTATACGGACAAGGCTTTGGTGCCGAAAACCTGGCAGCAGTGGGTACATTTTCAATCGCTTATGCAAGCATCGTGCTACTTGAGCCAGTCATTGATGTCGCGGTTCTTGCCAGTGCAAAAGCACTCAACCAATGGCAGAAAAACCGGCTTGCTGACAGCTTGTTTGTCACAACGCGACTTTACTCTGCCAATATCTGAATCCGTGACTCTGGAAATTAGTGGGGATTCGACAAAGGCATGAATAAATTACCCAACCAGCAACAGCAAGTGTTACAAGTACATGCTAGCTTGATTAATCTGGTGGTCGATACCATTGCAAACCCGCAATTACGAACCCAACTAAATAATGTACTAAAAATTAGTGCAGACAATGGCTGGCAAAATTTAGTGTTACGCATTTATAAAATTATGGAAGGTGATCGTTCCGAAAAGCTGCTTTCTGAATTGGATGAGGAAGACGCTATTATTATTGATGCTATCCTGCGTGGCATACAAAATCCGGCGACATTGCCAAAAGCAACACCCAATAATGGTGATGCAGGCATGGCTGCCCCGGGGATTGCCCATATGGTATATCAGGCAAGTATCGGTAATACCCAGGCACTTTCGTTACTTTCCCAGATGAGTGAGCAAATGAGTCAGGCAGGTGGCGATATGACTTTATTGGCAGGTATCATGAAAAAGCTGATTGACGGAGAAAGGGACCCCGATATTCTTAGCAAAGGGATGGATCAAAAGGGAATAACACTGGTCAATGATTTATTAAGCGAGCTCGCCAAACTTCAACAATCTTTGAATTAACTTCGTTGGTGTCACCACAAAACTCGCCTAGTCGAGGCTGACTAATAACCCGGCTAGCTTGATTGCCGAATGAATAACAAAAACCATGTTTGTCAAATAAA
>CAZPEE010000220.1:0-4261 GCA_964585525.1 uncultured Cocleimonas sp. | reverse complement strand
CCAGAGTCCTTAACCCAGTGGAAAGTATGGGTTTCAGCGATGACCAAAGATATGCGCAGCGGTACGGCAACAGAATTTGCCACCACCAGCAAAGCGCTGATGGTGCGACCTTATTTGCCACGTTTTTTGCGCTCGTCTGACCGCGCCGAGATTGAAGTGCTGGTGAATAATTCGGGAGAGAAAGCGCTGTCCGGCAAGCTGGAATTTGAGGTTATCGACCCCGAAACCAAAAAGTCGTTGTCAGCCCGGTATAAGCTTGTGAATACACAACGCAATTTCAAGGTTGCCGCCGGTCAAAGTTCGCGCATACGTTTTTCATTACAGGCGCCACGTGAGCTAGGCCTGGTTGCAATTCGAGCCAGGGCGACAGCGACAACTGGTAAAGAGCGCTTTGCTGATGGTGAACAGCGTCCCTTGCCGATCCTGCCTAGCCGGATTCATTTAAGCCAGAGCCGCTTTGCTGCGGTAGTTGGTAAAAATATGGCCGCCAAAGGACTGGGACAATCTACGCGCCAGCTAAACTTTAGTGAGCTGGCAAACAATACCGATGCCAGCCGCATCAATGATTCATTAGTGGTAACGGTGGATGGGCAACTTTTCTATTCGACCTTGAAAGCACTGCCTTATTTGTCGGATTATCCCTACGAATGCACCGAGCAGACCATGAACCGTTTCTTGTCCACATCCATTATCAACCGGGTGTTTGCCAGGAATCCGGCGCTGGCATCGCTGGCTAAAAACCTGTCAAAACGCAAAAGCCAGTTTGAAAACTGGTCTGCCGTCGATAAAGACCCGAACCGTAAAATGTTGCTGGAAGAAACGCCCTGGTTGAATCTGGCAGAAGGTGGCTCAGTCGATGAGGACAAACTGATTCGTGTGCTAGACCCAAAAGTGGCGCAGGCACAGTATCAAAGTGCGATGAAAAAACTGCAAAAATCACAAACGCCGGAAGGCGGCTTTCCCTGGTGGCCAGGTGGCAGGGCATCGCCTTATATGACGGCTTATTTGTTGCATGGGTTTTCGCGTGCGCTCGAATTTAAGGTGAGTGTGCCAAAGCCCATGGTGCAACGCGCCTGGAAATATTTGCATAATGATTACCTGAAAAACCATAAGGGCAAGCAGGAAAAAGATAAGGATTACCACATCATTACGCTGACCAACTATGTGTTATCGGCCTACCCGGACACCAGCTGGACAGGTGGCGTGTTTACGGCACAGGATCGTAAAGCGATGCTGGATTATTCGTTTAAACACTGGCGCAAATTACCGCCAATGCTAAAAGCCTATTTAGCCCTGACACTTAAACGGGCAGGGCGTGCGCAACAGGCAAAGCTGGTGTTTGATAGCATCATGGATAATGCCAAAACCGATAAAGACCTGGGTACTTATTTTGCGCCCGAAGATCGTTCCTGGCTTTGGTATAACGACAGGGTGGATTCGCATGCCTTTATCCTGCGCGCCTTAATGGAAATTGCGCCAAACGATAAACGTCGCCATGGCCTTGCGCAATGGTTAATGCTAAACAAAAAACTTAACCACTGGAAATCAACCCGTGCAACGGCTGAGGCTATCTATGCACTGGTTTATTACTTAAAACGTGAACATCAACTCGGCAAGGAGGAACGCGCAACAATTAAAATAGGCAATCATTTGAGTAAGCAACTGGTTTTCAAGCCCAATAAATATACGGGAGATCATAACCAGATAGTCGTCAACGGAGAAAATATCAAGCCCGATATGGCAAATATCAGCGTCACAAACCAGGGAGAATCCATGATGTTTGCTTCGGCTACCTGGCATTTTTCCACCGAAAAATTACCCAAAAGTGCCCAGGGTGATTTTTTCCATGTGTCACGGCGTTTTTATAAACGTGTGTTAAAAGGCAAACAACAGGTGCTACAACCTCTGGCAGAAGGTGCGACCCTATCCGTGGGTGATGAGCTGGAGGTGCAATTATCGTTAAGAACCAAACATGCCGCAGAATATGTGCATTTACGTGCGCCACGCGGTGCTGGTTTTGAGCCAGTAAACCAGACCTCAGGCTACAAATGGCAAACAGGACTGGGCTACTTTGAAGAAATTCGCGATAGTGGCGCAAACTACTTTTTTGACGGCTTGCCCGCAGGGGAATACCGCTTTAAATATCGCCTGCGTGCAAGCACCGCCGGGCAGTTCAGGGTTGCGCCAGCCGCTGTTCAAAGCATTTATGCACCAGAGTTTAATGCGTATTCGAGTGGTAAGCGTTTGATGATTAAATCACCATGATTTGTATTTATCTGGGCTTATAAAGCAGCGACTTGTTTGCCCTGTTTTTGCTTGAGTTGTTGATAAACAACCTTAGATAATTGACGCAGTTTATCTATATTGATTTCACCGGTTATTGAATAGGCAACATTGGAATCCATCCAGTAAAAAGTATTGATTTTATTATCTTTTTTCATGTTAAACCCTAGATCATGATAGCTAGGGTTTTTTGAAACTAACAAGGTTAATCGTTTGCCCTGTTTGTTCTCAAACATAAACTGTGCTGCAGGCCTGCCTTTTTGCATCGAAAGTAAACGTCCTCCCAGTAATTTGTAGTTAAACTTTTGTAAATCAGGTAACTGAAGTGGATGGCCAATCCGCTTTGATAACCATGCGACCAGATGATTTTGTTTATCTGCGCTGATTTCGACAGGGTGTTGCTTTTCAACTGAAAATACCTGATAGGCCGAAATGGCAGAATTTACAAAATTTACTCCGTTGGGCCTAGAAGCGTGTGAAAGGCTTTTGGCTGTCCAGCCTGCCATGGCGCTGATTGTCATAAGTAACAGCGATGCCGCAAGTGAATAATACCAGGGGCGGTTTTGTGTGTTGTTTATTGATGTTCTTTGGGTTGATTGACTTGTTTTTAAATGATCTAGCGTCAATTTCTCTGGAATAGTCGTGAAATCATCTTTTGTAAAAAACGCATTAATTGCTTCGTTTTGCTGTTGCCACTGTGCGACTTTTTTGTCTATTTCAGGGTTTTCTTTGATGAATGCCTCAACCGCCTGGAGTTTATCTTCCGCCAGTTGTTTGTCGACATAGGCATGCAGATCAGCTTCTTGAATTTCGGTTATCTTGTCGTTCATTTGACTGTTCTCAGTATGGGGTTGCGGTGGTGCTAGTGCCATCCATTAATATTTGTAGCGTTTTGCGTGCGCGGGATAGCCTCGACATTACCGTGCCTATTGGACTGGATATTATCCTGGAGACTTCTTTATAAGTAAAACCTTCGACTGTGACCAATAGCAAGACTTGCCGTTGATCTTCGGGTAGCTGTTGTATGCAGTGGTTAATATCATGTAGCAGTGTTTCTGATTTTTCAGGCTCTAAGCTATGGCTTAAAAAGTCTGTTTCAACATCCATTTTTGGTTGCCTGCCTTGTTTTCTTAGTTGATCGACATAGAGGTTATGTTGCATGGTAAATAACCAGGCACGCAATGAGGTGCCTGGTTTCCATAAGGATTGTTTGTGCAAAGCATGTTCCAGGCAATCCTGTACCAAATCGTCTGCTTCATCCTGATTAAAAAACAGGGTATAAGCGTAGCGCCTTAATGCTGGAATACATTGTTCCAGTTCGTTGATAAAGATTGACACGTTAGTCCATACTTGTTTTTTCTGGAATTTTCCAGATCGCCTGTTTTTCCAACAGGCGATATAGAAGGGTTTTTTTAAGGCAATTGCACAGGAGTTGTAAAGACCCAGTCCCGTCCTTTAACAGGGGTATGGCAGGCGATGCAGGACTGGTTCAAGTCTTTTTCATCACCATAAGGTTTTTGTTCTTGCCCTAACCAGCGCGCCCACATCCACCCCGTACCATTCTCTTTGTATTTTTTGCTGTCTTTTATCATAAATTCAGCATGGATAAATTTATCAGGGTTAGGTGAGATAGCGGCTGCCCAGTTTTCTTCAACCATTTGTTTCCAGACCAGTTTGCCTAAAATAGTACCATCAGGCCAGGGGTTGGTTTGCTTGTTACGCGCCGCTTTAATTGCAATATCATTTCCCAGTATAATTCGCATGGACTTGTTATCGGTTCGATGTGAGGCTGAAATCACCTTCCAATCCTTGTATTGTGCGGGAAGTTCTATGCCTTCCATATTGGCTTTTACTTTAGTGTTATTTGTGTCTGGTGTATCTGCGTTGATGTTGCTTATGGCTGTTATAAAAACCAGCGCAGTGAGTGATGTAAGTTTGATTTTCATTTGTATTTCCTCTTTGGTTTAGTGGTTTGGGT
>CAZPEE010000219.1:2178-4277 GCA_964585525.1 uncultured Cocleimonas sp. | reverse complement strand
TCAGGGAACTGCGTGATACCCATATGCTCACCATCACCTATGACCGCAAGCAGCGTGGCTATAAGATTGAGCATGACCCGGAAACAGAACTGGAACTACCCAGCCATCTTTTCACCACGCAAGAAGTCAACGCGCTGTTGCTGATTGAACAAATTATCAATAATCTTGAGCCGGGTTTTTTAAAAGATGATACCGAAAGCCTCAAGCAACATCTTGCGACCATACGCAAAAAGTTTGGCGGTAATGGGTCTAAGCACAAAATGGATGGCAAACGCATCCGAATGATCAATATAGGCAAGCGTAAGGGTAATATCAAGCACTTGACCCTGGCAACGCAGGCGGTTTTACAAGGCAGGAAAGTCAGTATCCGCTATGATTCACGTTCTGGAGAAAAGTCAGAGTCCAGCCGCCGCCTGCTTTCACCGCAGCGCCTGACCCATTACCGTGATAACTGGTATCTGGATGCCTGGTGTCATGGCAAACAAGCGCTGAGAACCTTCGCACTGGATCGAATCATGGCGCTGCATGTGCGAAAGGAAGCCGCCAGGAAAATCAGTCAAAAAGCACTGGATGCGTATTACACCCAAACCTTCGGCATCTTCGGTGGTGAAGTCAAAAACACTGCCGTATTAAAATTTACACCGCACCGTGCGCAATGGGTTGCCGAAGAAACCTGGCATCAAAAGCAGAAGGGAACCTGGCTGGAAGACGGCAGTTATCAGTTGGAAATTCCTTACGGGAATGACCTGGAACTGATCGGTGATATCCTCAAATATGGCGACCAGGTAGAAGTCATCGCGCCGCAGGAACTACGCGATAAAATCATCCACCAAATCAATCAGCTTAAAAAAATCTACTCCCTCACAAACTGAGGGACTCGCTCGGTTATGCTTCTTTACACGTTGAAACATCACGATACGTTAACAACAAGATAAGGAGAGCAAGAGCATGGAAGCAATACGTCAAAAAACACAGCGTTTTATTCCAACCGTTGTACTGGATATAGCCGGTGCGTTATTTTTTCTGATGTTAATCTGGGGAAGCAGTTATCTGTTTTTGTTAATGGAATAAACCGTTGTCGGGGATTTAATGACTGGTTACATCATCGGGTTTATAAAACTGGATGGCCTGTTCTTGTTGTGATTTCTCAAAACTACGGTCAAATACAAGTTCTATGGAGAGATCCTTGTCGGGTTCATCTGCTTTGCTCATGCATTTGATTTGTTGTAAATCGGGCATGCGCTTTGCCAGATAGGTACACATGGCGCTGGCTATACCATCCTGGTCGTTTTGTAGCGCGTTGACCAGTGAATTTGCGACAAATTGGGAGCGCTGCAAGGCGTTGGGTGCTTTGATAAAATCTGTACCGAGCTGGATACCTTGATCCATGCGGGCATCCATCTTATCCAGGTATTGGCGCTGGTGTCCGGGCACGGGTTTGGAGCGGTCAAATTCCAGGATTGGTTCGTCGTTTATGATGACGTAGAGCAGCTTGTGAGAATCATCCATTGTTCAAGCCTTAATCAACCCAGATCATCAAAGCCGGCGGCTTTATAGAGTTCTTTTGCCTTGGCAAGGTCTTTTTCCACGCCTTCGCCTTGTTCATACATCATTGCCAGTGTGGTGAGTGAGCCTTGCATACCTTGTGCGGCAGCTTTTTCAAACCATTCTACGGCTTTTTTTGCATTTTTTTCGACGCATTCGCCCTGCATGTACATGAAGCCTAGCCCGTGTTGTGCGATGGGGTAGCCAGCGGCGGCGGAGGCTTTCATGTTTTTAACGGCCTGCATCGGGTTTTCGACGCAGCCCAGGCCATTTTGATACATGATGGCGAGCATGTGTTGTGCGTGTGCATCGCCTTTTTCGGCAAAGGGTGAAAGCAATTGCATGGCGCGTGAGAAGTGTTTCGCTTCAAACGCCGCAAGGCCACTGGAAAAATCCATTTCTTCGTTGTCGGTGCGTTTTGTTGTGTCGGTCATAGTTGTCTCTTCGTTAGCGTTAATCTGAGTAAGCTAAATGATTGGGGCGTAAAATGCAAAAATCTTTACCCCAATGGGGATATTCAGAAAGGCGAACAGATGCGTATACTGGCGCTACGA
>CAZPEE010000219.1:0-2078 GCA_964585525.1 uncultured Cocleimonas sp. | reverse complement strand
AATGAACCAAGAATACTATGATGCTGTTGTTACCATGGAGAAAGCAGGTGTTGATCCTGAGTACCTACAAGGCTGGCAGGGTGGATACCTTGTAAACCCCGAGCGTGAAGAGCAACGTGTAACTGAAGCCTATGAAGCAGGTTATGCAGATGGTGCTGAGCACAATATGGATGGTTACAAAAACTGGGTCAAATAATCAATATTTGAGTCACATTCAACAAAAAAGCGGGCATAGCCCGCTTTTTTGTTGGCTTTCTGATACAGCTGATAATCCGGTTTATTCCGGTTTATCCCTTAACAATACGTGTCTGGAATCCAGTTCGGCATCACCCACATTTTTAATTTCTTCATCAACCAGCCCGACCGATTTTACGGTTTTCTTAAACAGGGTATAAAACTCTGGCATCAGCACCTGTTGTAAGTAATCCAGTGCCCATTTTTTATCTTTTGGCCCCAGTACTTCGGCAACATTGTTACCAAATTCACGACCCATGGAAAAGCCGGGCTCATGCTGTTCTTCGTTCCATTTGGTTTCTGCATAGCCAGCAAAACGCTGGTTTAATTTATTTATAAAGGGTGTGCGATAATCTGCCGGACCACTAAAGTCCCGTGCATTATCTTGTACATGGTCGGCAATTTTTTTAGCATACATGCTGATTAGCGCGCCACGGTCTTCATCATTAATGGTGTTATGCACAATACGGTCCAGCGCCTGAATCATGAATGCCATGATTTCTTCGATCACTTCGATGCGCTGTTGTTGTGTATCAATCTGAAAATCTTCGTTTTCAATTTCCAGTAAGGTTTGCATGCCGATTTTCCAGCTGTTAAAGGCCAGGACACTGACGGCATCTTCTACCGAGACTTCGCGTTCTTCCTTGCTCCATTTTGTTTTGATGCGAATGCGCATTATTTTTTACCTGAATTGGGATTTGCGTAAGATTATAGATAACTCGTGTGGAAAAGCGAATAATTGCATAAGTCTTGGTAGTATTGGGACATGGAAAATCAACTACAGCCAATAATAGATACCGTTCAACACAACTGCCATATCGCCGATGCCCGCCATGCAGGTGATTACACACTGTGTGTTTACTTACTCAAAATGCGTGAAATGTACCGCTGGGAGCACGGCATTGATTTTACCGCTCAGTTGACAACCGATGATGTGGGTGACTGGTTAACCGGGCGCGAAGGCGTTTGGGATGAGGTAGAAGGGCAGGATTATAAACCACTTCAGATCAAGGGTAAAAGCCATGATGCCTTTGATAATGATCTTATCAATACCCTGTTGCATGAGCATAAACTGGTATACAACGCCGGATTGGGGATTCGTTGCCGACCCCACTTTTTCATCGCCGAGCTTGAACAAGTCATTCAGCAAGATGGTTACACGATTTATATTTCGGGCAAGGAATATGCGCGGGATATGGCAGCACCGGGCGCGATGGCACAGCAAAACAAGATTTTTATCCGCCGCGAATCCTTGCGCCGTGTGATCTGGGAAATCCTGGATGATGCTCGCGTATCCGGGATGGATAACCCGTTAACCCGAGCCATGCGTTATTATCCATTCGAAGAGAATATCGAAACAGCACTAAATCAAATGGCAGATGTTGAAATAGCCTATGTGATTCAGCATGAAATCGGTGAAGTTAAAGCCGGGCGGGTATTGGGTGGTATCTGGGATGATATGCTTAATTCGCTGGCGCGCACCCAGGCAGAAATCATGCTGCGTGCGGTACGTGACCACCTGGCTGACTCAATGACCACGTTGCCTGCTTTGCTGGAAGATAACAACCCAGCATCCATTCATTTTTATTTTGGCAATTTGACTGCAATGCGCAAACACCTTGCCCCCAGCCTGCTTGAAGCGTATGAAAACTGGCATGCAAGCGGTGAGCTGGATCAACTTCAAGCGCTGGCACAGGGTTCTGTCGATTACTGGAAACAACTAGCTGAAAAAATCATTGATGCATACAAACATTCACCAAAACCAGAACCTATCGAGGCTTTGATAACACAAAACGTCTATTAAACATGGCATATGCCATAGTTTCAGCTATACCGGCACTTGC
>CAZPEE010000218.1:0-4279 GCA_964585525.1 uncultured Cocleimonas sp. | reverse complement strand
CGTTGTAATGCAGATTGTGTGTGCTGATAAACCTCCAGTACATCCATGCCGTCAATACGTTCTGCTGGTATCTGGTAGCCACAGGCGCGTTTATATACGGAAGTGACCGCAGAATGGCGATGGATTTCTGTGCCAATCTGGTAGCGGTTATTTTCACAAACAAATAAAATGGGTAATTTCCACAAAGCAGCCATATTCAGCGATTCATGGAAAGTTCCCTGGTTAACCGCACCATCTCCAAAAAAACAGATAACCGCTTCGGGTAATTCCTGCATGGCAATGGCGTAGGCGATCCCTGTCGCCACCGGATAGGTTTCACCAACAATCGCATAGCCACCCATAAAACGTTTTTCTTTATCAAACAGGTGCATCGAGCCACCCATTCCGCCGCTACAACCCGTTTTACGTCCCATCAGTTCGGCCATAACCTTGTTCGCAGGGACACCCCGCACGAGCGCATGCACGTGTTCCCGGTAAGTGCTAACGACGTAATCACCCGGTTCGGCGGCATGGAGTACGCCCACAGCGACAGCTTCCTCGCCCGGATAAAGGTGCAAAAAACCGGCAATATTCCCCTGTGTGTACTCTTGTGCGGCGCGCTCCTCAAAAGCTCTTGCCAGCAACATATCATGTAATATCGCATGTAGGGTTTCGCGTTTCATAGTTGCTCCGTGTTATTGATTGTTTTAGATTAACGCCAAAAACTGTGTTTAGACTATTCCATTCTGTTCCTGGTCGTTGTCATTTAAGTGACATGTCAGCTATTTATTGTGGTACATGATAACCGCAAGCGCAGCCGCTAATAAGCGTGCTTCTGCCGGGTCAGAACGTGATGACAGCATGACGGGAACCTCCGCGCCAACCACAATGCCAGGCATTGTTGCACCTGCGAGATATTCTAGTTCTTTGGCGAGAATATTTGCTGCATCAAGATCGGGTGCCAGCAAAATATCTACATCGCCTGAAACCACACTGTCAATTTTTTTAACCCTGGCGGCTTCTTTGGAAATGGCATTATCAAAAGCCAGAGGCCCATCAACAATGGCATTTTTTATCTGTCCACGACGGGCCATTACGCTCAGGTTGGCAGCATCAACCGTGGAAGCAATGGCAGGTTTAACGACTTCTACCGCTGATAAGGCGGCAACTTTGGGTGTTTCAATACCTAATAAACGTGCGAGGTATACAGCATTTTCAATAATAGCAGCCTTTGTCATTAGGTCAGGGTTAATATTGATGGCGGCATCCGTAATAAAAAGCAGTTTATGATAGCTTTCAAGTTCAGCAATAAATACATGGCTGATCCGTTGAGTTGTCTGTAGTTGGGTTAAGACGGCGTGCATCAGTGTATCGGTGTGAATCCAGCCTTTGGCAAGCGCAAAAACTTTTTTTTGCTTAACCAGTTCAATGCCGATCCGGGAAGCATCAGCATCGGATATTGCAGGAATAATTTCCCTGCCCTCAAGCGTCATTCCTATTTTTTTAGCAACAGCATGGATGCGCGTTTCCTGACCAATTAATAGCGGCTCTACAAGCCCAGCTTGTTGGGCTTCCATAATACCTTTTAAGACATGTGTTTCCCCGGCATCGACCACGGCAACAGGAAGTGCAGGATAGGCTTTGGCAGCATCCAGTATCTTTTGCATGTTATTTAGTTTAGCGGTGTTTTTAGTCATATGATTAATCCCTGTTGTGGCGATTTTATTTATATTTATTTCAGCGAGCTGTCATTTATATGACAAACAAACAAAAAATAATGGGATAAATTAACTGCCAGTAGAAAGTGTCAGGCTTCTTTTCATATGTATGGATTAGAGTTGTCTAATAAAAAGCGAGATTATCATGAGTAGTAAATTTACCATCCAGTCATTACGTGCCAGTCAAATACTGGATTCCCGTGGCAACCCTACTGTCGAAGTAGAATGTATGCTGGAAGATGGAACACATGCGCGAGCAGCTGTTCCTTCGGGCGCATCAACAGGTAGTCGCGAGGCCGTCGAACTGCGTGATGGTGATATGCAACATTTTGCAGGCAAAGGGGTATTAAATGCGGTTGCCAATGTGAATGGCGAGCTATCTTCTGCATTAGCCGGTTGGGATGTCCGCCAGCAAGCACAAATTGACCAACTCATGGTTAACCTTGATGGAACGCCAAACAAAGCCCGCCTGGGAGCCAATGCTATCCTGGGTGTTTCCCTGGCTGTTGCACGAGCTGCCGCAAAAGCAAGTGGTTTGCGTCTCTATCAATACCTGGGTGGGCCTGGGGCAACACGTTTGCCCGTACCGCATATGAATATTTTAAATGGTGGTGTACACGCGCATTGGCAAGGTGCTGATTTTCAGGAGTTTATGATCGCACCCTACGGCGCAAATACTGTGACACAAGCTGTGGAATGGGGGAGTGAGATTTACCATGCCTTGCTCTCCTTGCTTGAAAGCAAAGGGTTATCGGTAGGCGTGGGGGATGAGGGCGGCTTTGCCCCGCATGTGTCTTCCAATCAGGAGCCGTTTGAGTTAATTATCAAGGCGATTGAAACAGTTGGCTTAAAGCCCGGTAAACAGGTCGGTATTGCTTGCGACCCGGCTTCCAGTGAATTTTATAAAGATGGACAATACCAGCTACGCAGCGAAGGACGAAACCTGAATTCAGAGGAGATGACTGAATATTATGCTGAGCTGGTAAATAGCTACCCACTGGTTTTGCTGGAAGATGGTTTGGCACAGGACGACTGGGAAGGTTGGAAAATACTGAATAAACAACTCGGTTCACGTATTGAGATAGTGGGCGATGACCTGTTTTGCACAAATCCTAAGTTGATCGCACAGGGCATAGAAGAAAATTGGGCTAATGCAGTGTTAATTAAACTTAACCAGATTGGCACATTAAGCGAAACCATCGAAGCGACACGCCTGGCACAAAAACATGGCTGGGGTGCATTTGTCTCCCATCGTTCGGGCGAAACGGTAGATAGTTTCATCGCGGATATGACGGTTGCATTGAATACCGGCCATTTAAAAACAGGCGCACCTGCGCGCTGTGAACGGGTAGAAAAATATAACCAGTTAATGCGTATTGAAGCACATCTTGGTAATGCAGCGCATTATGCGGGGCGGGGAGCCTATGTGCGAAAACTTAACGAATTTTAATGTAGAAAAAATCATAAAAACACACACACCGTCACTCATGTGACAACCGGGCTTGGGCATTATTTTTATACTTTGTACTTATGAGTTAAGAAATTATTGCTCAAGCAGTTAATTGACAAGGGAGTATTTATGGGTACTTATACTAAATGGTTTAACGAGATCGGTATAGAGGATATCCCCGACGTTGGCGGAAAGAATGCCAGCCTGGGAGAGATGTATCAAAATTTGACTAGCGAAGGGGTTCGGGTGCCGAATGGTTTTGCCATAACGGCTTCTGCTTACCGTCATGTTTTAGACAGCAATGATGCCTGGAAACAACTTCATGCGTCACTTGATGAGCTAAACCCGGATGATGTTTTAGACCTTCAGGCACGTGGAGAAAAGGCAAGAAAGATTATTGATGATTGTGACATTCCAGAAGACCTGAAAAAGGAAATACTAAGTCAATACGCAAAGCTTAAAGAAGAATACGGTGATGATGTATCGCTGGCAGTACGTTCTTCGGCGACTGCGGAAGATTCGCCTGAAGCCTCTTTTGCGGGGCAAAACGATACCTATTTAAATATCACCAGCGAAGATGCACTGCTTGATGCGTATAAACGCTGCCTTGCCTCTAATTTTACGGATCGCTCTATCCACTATAAATACGATAACCAGTTTGATTATTACAAGGTTTACCTGTGTGTGGTTGTCATGAAAATGGTACGCAGTGACGTAGGAGCCAGTGGCGTGATGTTCTCTCTGGATACCGAAACAGGGTTCAGGGATGTCGTCTTTATCAATGGCGCACTGGGCTTGGGTGAAAATGTTGTGCAAGGCACCATTGATCCTGACAGTTTCTATGTCCACAAGCCTACTTTTACAAAAGGTTATCGGGCGGTTCTGAAACGCCGCCTTGGCAAGAAAGAAAAGAAGATGATTTTCACCGATACCATCAATACCGATAATATCGCGGTGGAATATACCCGTAATAGTGATACTCCGGCAGAAGAAAGCAGCCAATTTAGTATTTCCGATGATGAGGTTATGGTGCTTGCAGACTATGCCATCAAGGTCGAAAATCACTATTCCAAACAGGCGGGTTTTGATAAACCGATGGATATGGAATGGGCAAAAGATGGGCTTGATGGCC
>CAZPEE010000217.1:0-4318 GCA_964585525.1 uncultured Cocleimonas sp. | reverse complement strand
CTACTTTGAAAAAGCCTTGCTTAAAATGTTTTCTACTTCTTTATCGTAGGCTTTTTCAAGTACCTGTGTTGATGCTAGCGTTGCTTTACTTGTGTCCGGCTGTATGCCTGCTGGTTTGGAAACAGGTGTTGTTAAAACAGCCTGTTTAAGGCTGCTGTCAGTCATAGCAGGATTATTTCCTGTATTTGCAACAGCGGCGAGTTTGACTGAATTAACGCCATTAACCGGTTTTACGGCAGAATCAGTGATGGAATATCCTGACTCAGAGTCCGTTTGATTGTTTTGTGCTGATGTATCATTTCCCAGCAATGAAAAAGCAATCACGCCTGTAGCCAGTGCAGTAAGACTAAAAACTACACGCTGTTTAATCTTTTTCCGGTGAACTTCTTCGTCGATAACATAAGGCAAATAACCTGTTACGTAATTAAAATCACTCATTTTTTTACACTCTGTATTTAATAAAGCTAGTAACTTTGGGGTAATAAGTTACCGGGGTTAGCTTCAACTTACAGGATAGCTAAAATATCTATCCGTGACAAGTCTTATAAAAATATTTACTCGATTCATGCTAGTTTATCAATGGGTAATTATTCATCAGAAACAGGATTATTTGCCGGTTATTCCGGATGAAAGGTTAGTGTGAGATTTTGTATTTTTCCTTAAGGCTTCATCAACGATAGGGTGTACAAACTCAGAGACATCACCGCCAAGCTGGGAGACTTCCTTGACCAGTGTGGAAGAGAGGAAGGCGTATTTTTCAGTAGGGGTCAAAAAAACTGATTCTATTTCCGGTGCAAGTGAACGGTTCATGCTGGCGAGCTGGAATTCAAATTCAAAATCGGAAACGGCGCGCATGCCGCGAAGCAGTATCCTGGCGTTTTGCTGTTTGGCGAATTCAACCAGTAAACCTGTAAAGCTGACAACCTTGATATTGCTGTGACTTGCGAGTACCTCTGTTGCCATATCAAGGCGTTCATCCAGTGTAAACAGTGTTTGTTTTTTAGTGTTTTCTGCGATACCAATGATGATTTGGTCAAACAGTTTTGCAGCGCGATGTGCCAGGTCGATGTGGCCCAATGTGATTGGGTCAAACGTGCCGGGGTAGATGGCGATGTTTTTTTTCGGTTTGGAAGCTGTCATCATATGATCAGCCTTTTTAACATGGGAGTGCCATCAAAGTAAAATGGTCTTTACAGGCGGTGATTTTTTATAGTTTAACGCGGCAACTTCAGCAAAGAATAATTCAGCAGTTGCCAGTGCATCACTGAGGGCATTGTGTGCGGTGTAGCGCGGTAGCTGGTGCGCTTCGCGCAGGTTAAACAGGCGTAATGCGGAAGGTGGGTAGCGCAGGGATTCACGGTCGAGGCGTTTACGTGCCATTTCCAGTGTGTCGATAATGGGAAATACGGGTGCCATGCCGTACAGTTGTTTGCAGGCGGCTTGCAGGAAGCTGCGTTCGATGCGGGCGAAATGGACTAGCATGATTTTCCCGGCAAGTGCTTCGAGTAATTGCTCAATAGCTTTTTCGAGTGATTCGCCCTGTGATTTGGTGTCATCGGTGATCTGGTGGATAGTGACATTTTTCTCGTTGAGGTCACCTTCGGTGCGGATAACCTGGTGAAAGGCGCTACCCAGTAAAATGGCGTTATTTTGTATGCGGATATGACCGATGCTCAGTATTTGGTCGTGGCGACTACTCAATCCTGTTGTTTCAAAATCAAGCGCCAGGATGGGTGTTTTTTCGATAGCTGTTTTGTTGTCAGGGTAGGGTACGGACAAGTAGTGTTTGAGCACGCCTTCGGGTGCTTTTTTTAAGAGGCGTTCACGCTTTGCGTTATAATTTTTGGAAAGAAAAAACATGGTGGGTTAAAAACGCAGTTTCAACGTGCTTTGCATGGTTTGAATCACTTTAAAGGCATCTTTCATATGCTCGCGTTCCAGCTTTGATATTTCGGCGGGGGCCATAAAGTTATCGGCTGTTTTACCCGAATCAATCTGTTTGGCCTGGTGTTGAATCCGTAAAGTGGCTAGAAATTCAAACGCATCCAGCAGGTTAGCCGAACCTTCTTTGCTGAGTATCTGGGTGCCAGCCGCTTGTTTTAAGCGTTCGGTGGTATTGACCGCTGCGATGCCTTCAGCAAGTGCGTAAATCCTGGCAAGGTCAACAATCGGCACTATGCCGTTGTGTTTAAGGTCTAGCGTGTCGTTGTGTTCGCCATCATTGATCAGTACAAAATCACGGAAGAAGCCAAGTGGCGGGCGTAATTTCAGTGCATTCTGTATCAGTAAGCCGAGAAAGAGAGTGTTCTTTTGTGTTTTTTTCAGAACGTTTTTGCGAATGTTACGAAGTAGTTTTTTGTCGCCATGAATGGTACGCAAATCAAAAAAGATGCTGGAATACATCAATGCTTTGGGTTCGGGCTTATCAACCCATTGATCGAAATAGCCTTGCCAGACAGACTGGGTTTGGCGCCATTTGGGATTGATCGCCATGACATCGCCGGGACAGTAAATAAAGCCACAGTCATTGAGTCCATCACAAACAAATGTTGCCAGGTCGGCAAACCATTGCTCATCTTTGGCCTGCATTTGGTTGGAAATAATCAGCCCATTGTCCTGGTCTGAATGTGAAGTCTGTTCACGGCGTGCCTGTGAACCAGCTGCAACCCAGGCGTAGGGGACAGGCGCTGGCCCCAGTTTTTCCTCTGCCATTTCGATGAGGCGCAGGGTAATGGCGGTGGTAATGGCGCTGACGCTGTTACCAACATGATCAGCTGTTGCGCCCATTTTAACCAGTTGTGATTGCAGATAGGGGATTTGTGCGCTGTGTTCAGCCATTAGCTCAATCGAATCAGCCCGGCGGATGGCGCTGCTCAAATAGACTGAATTTTTGCCTTCACTGCGCATCAGGTCGGTAATATTGATAACGCCTTTGAGTTTGTCATCATCGCAAATGGGTAAATGGTGGATATGTTTGCGGGTCATTAGCATGAGCGCATCAAACGCCAGCATGTCACTGGGGATGGTGAGGATGTCGATACTCATAATGATGTTGACTGGCTCGTCCGGTGAGACACCCGCAGCAATACAGCGCTTGCGAAAATCCTTATCGGTTATGATTCCCTGTAATGTTTGATCTTGCGAAACAACCAGCAACGACGAGAGATTATTTTCAGACATTTTTTGTGCAGCCTGACGAATACTTGATCCACTGGGCACACTGACGATATTTGCATGCAGTATATCCCCCACCTGGGTCACCATCAGGCTGGATTGCAGGCTTGCCTGTTGCTGGCGGTCGCTGGAGATTGTGGTGACTGCCTGGTTTAAGCGCTGTGAGGCAGATTCTTTAAAAAAAGCCAACACCTGCGGGTGGTCCTGGCAGATTTGAGTCAGTTTGTTGCAGTTAATGATGTAAACAAGGCTATCTTCATCAACATGGAAGGTATCTGCTTGTTTATTCGAATCGGTACAAAGGTTGCTATAAAAATCACCTTCCGCCAGTTTTTCGATTAATTTATCGTCTTCAGAATAGTGTGAAATTGCACCGGTGCGAACCAGGTATAAGTGTGTGTTGTTTTCATCCGCAGGGGGGAAATCAGAATCCCTGCGCAGGTAGCGAATGGCGGTGTTTTCAACCAGTTCTTCAATAACACTTGATGGCAGGTGGTCAAATGGCGGGATAACTGCCATGAAGTCGCGGATTTCCTTGAGTTCTATTTCCATTGGCGTATCTCTGTTGGGCTAAAAGTCCGTCTTAACTTCTGCCAGATAACTGACTTTATTGATCATTAACATGAGCCTTACGCTGCGTGCCTCCTGGAGTTGTTTGGAATCAACATCCATTTGCCAGTTTAAGGCATTTTTATCTTGTTTGAGTTTATATAATTTTTCCTGGTTATTATCTGACACCAGCGATATAACCGCGTTGCTAATAGGGTGTGTGGTTGCCAAATGTATGCCTTGGGGTGTTTGTTCCAGGTTGAGCAAAAAATCACCATTTTTCATTTTGCAGGAGCCCGCTTTAATCTGGCACTTGCCTTGCACGGCAAGTTGTAAATAACGCTCTTTTCCAAATGCTTTTTTCATTTTGGCATCGGCATAGTAGCCCGTGGCGATATAGCCGCCGATGGCAAGGAATGGGGCTATTACAATGGCGAGTTTGGTGTGTTTGTTCATAGGCTAATTAACAAGGTTCGGTAAGGCGATTAAACCACAGAGAGCCTGCAGAACACAGGGAAATATGAAATAAGGCTAAAACCTGAATAACGTGTTATTTTTAAATTATATGTCAGTCAACTGAGGAATCCAGGTTTAA
>CAZPEE010000216.1:0-4335 GCA_964585525.1 uncultured Cocleimonas sp. | reverse complement strand
CAAAGGGCAAAACTACTCAATTAATAATTGCCCAATTATTGATGCGCTGTATGTGGAATAACAGAAACGACTTTACTCGACTGGCGGCAATACTAACTCAGGGTTTAAGATAATCGCCAAACCTGCAAGAAATACCAGCCAGAACAAAGCACCAAGAAGAATCCAGATAATATTTGCAGCGCTAAAGTTACTGTTATCTTCACCATTTAAGGATTCACACACGAGATTTATTTTTAACTGTGCCTGATACAAAATCCACCCAGTAACAGGAATTGAGATCAAAGAAAACATGACAGATACCGCTTCGCTAATACTTTTTTCTGCCAACCTATCCAGAACCCGGTCCAATACCACGATCACAACATAGAGTGTTGCCAGTGCAGCATGTTTCCAGTCGCTTTCAATATTTTTTTCTATCAGTTTGTTATTGATTTTTCTGAATAATGCATGGGTGAAAAAAATATTGAAAATAGCGCGTGCAACCGGCCAGGAGTTATCTCCTGTTGCTTTTTTATATTGGCTCCAGTTTTTATAAAACCAGTAAATAGCATAAAGCCCCAATGTCGCCATAAATAAAACCCAGAATTTCTTGGGTGAAACCACATAAAACATGTGATCGTCTTTTTCTTGATCAATGACTAAATTAGCTTGCGGCGTTTGGTATACATTTGTGTCCATAAGGACTCCAGTTTTTATAGGTTGTTAACAGTTATTCATAATTAGTAATGAACCAACAAATACAGCTTATCAAAAACAAGCAAAACAGATGCTGAATAAATCCAATATTATTTTCAACGTAATGCCACATTTAGACTATATTCACATTAAGACATCTAACATGGTGGTGAATAAGAACGATAAAAATGAATAACTCTATATCGACCAGTGGCTTAAAAATTGCCACACCTCTTTTTCAACTTGTCACTGACATCGCTCCCGAAGTTGGGATTGACGCGGATCATTTCTGGCTCAGTCTCGCTGATATTGTCAAACAACTGGCTCCTGAAAATAAAGCACTGCTTAAAAAACGCGATCAATTAGAACAACAAATAGATAACTGGCATCGCTCGCATTGTTCTTTTAATTTAATCACTTATAAAAACTTTTTGAGGGAGATTGGCTATCTGCAACAGGAATGCGGAGATTTTACAATCAACACACAAAACGTCGACGATGAAATTGCCCACATCGCTGGGCCCCAGTTAGTTGTCCCACTGTCCAATGCGCGCTTTGCACTGAATGCCGCCAATGCACGCTGGGGAAGTTTATACGATGCCTTGTATGGTAGTGATGTCATTCCTGAGAAGCCGGATGAGCAAACAGGCAGTTTTAATACACAACGCGCACTACGTGTTATTGATTATTCGAGTGCTTTTCTGGATCAGTCAATCCCGCTGGCCAACGCCGCCTCACACAAAAATGTATCGCAGTATTGTTTATTAAAAAATGACCAGTCTTTTCAGCTTGAAGTAAAACTATCGGATGGGCAATCCACAACACTTGCCGATAAGAACCAGTTTTGTGGTTTTAATGAGGACAACAACCAACTCGAACTTTTGTTTAAAAACAATAACTTGCATATTGTAATTCAGATAAACCCTGGCCATCCAATCGGCAAATTACATTCTGCAGGAATCAAAGATATTGTTCTGGAATCCGCCATCACCACGATTCAGGATTGTGAAGATTCCGTCGCAGCGGTAAATGCCGATGACAAGGTTGGCATTTATCGAAACTGGCTAGGTTTGATGCGTGCTGACTTAAAGGCACGTTTTGATAAAAACGGCAAAACACAAACACGCCAGCTTAACCCTGACCGCATTTATACAAATCCGGAGGGTCAAACACTGACACTCCCTGGTCGAAGTCTATTGATGATCCGCCATGTCGGCCACCTGATGACCAGCGACGCCGTGCTTGACGAATCTGGCGACGAAATTCCCGAAGGCATACTGGATGCGATGGTCACCAGCCTGATTGCGCTTTATGATGTCAAAGGGCTGGGGCAATACCAGAACAGCAAGAAAAAAAGTATTTATGTAGTGAAGCCCAAAATGCATGGCGCCGAGGAAGTTGCCTTTTGTGTCAAACTATTTACACAGGTCGAAACCGCATTAGGCTTACCTGCCAACACACTGAAAGTTGGTATTATGGATGAAGAACGGCGTACCACGGTGAACCTCAAAGAATGTATCCACGCTGCAAAAGAGCGGCTCATTTTTATCAATACCGGCTTTCTGGATCGCACTGGTGATGAAATTCATACCAGTATGCAGGCAGGCGCTTTTCTGCCCAAGGCCGAGATTAAAAAACAGGCCTGGATCAAGGCCTATGAAGACCGCAATGTTGACATCGGGCTGCAATGCGGCCTTAAAGGTAAGGCACAAATCGGCAAGGGCATGTGGGCAATGCCCGATGAAATGGCGCAAATGATGAAACAAAAAATCGCCCATCCCAAAGCGGGGGCTAACTGCGCCTGGGTTCCCTCCCCGACTGCTGCGACGTTACATGCCATGCATTATCATCAGGTTCTGGTCTCTGACCAGCAAGATAAACTAGCTTCACGGAAAGCTGCAAAACTGGATGATATCCTGACGATTCCCTTACTCGGCGACAAGCCATTAAGCGCAGAAGGGATTCAGCAGGAACTGGATGAGAACGCACAAAGTATCCTGGGCTACGTGGTGCGCTGGATTGACCAGGGCGTAGGTTGCTCCAAAGTGCCGGATATTCATAATATTGGCCTAATGGAAGACCGCGCAACCCTGCGTATTTCCAGCCAGTTACTCGCCAACTGGTTAATGCATGGCATTTGCAATAAACAGCAAATCGAAGACAGCTTCCGGCGCATGGCAATCATTGTCGATAGGCAAAATGCAAACGACCCTTTTTACTCCAATATGGCACCTGACTATTCATCAATCGCTTATCAGGCGGCGCTTGATCTTGTTTTTAAAGGACACCAGCAACCCAATGGCTATACCGAACCGATACTTCATACATACCGCAAACAACGCTTAAATCAAACATAACCCTAATAAAGCACACAAAGCAAGCAAACAAAGAAAGGAAGGACAACATGAATCATAAAGAACAGCTTTCAGAACAGGTCGCAAGGCTACAAAAAGACTGGGATGAAAACCCGCGCTGGAACGATGTTAAACGTGAATACTCCGCTGCTGACGTGGTGCGTCTGCGCGGCTCCCTCCAGATAGAACACACACTGGCGCAGCGCGGCGCACAAAAGCTCTGGGATTTGATCAATGGCTCCAGCAAAAAAGGCTATGTCAACGCCATGGGCGCGATCACCGCAGGCCAGGCAATGCAACAGGCAAAAGCCGGTCTGGAAGCGATTTATCTATCGGGATGGCAGGTTGCAGCCGATGGCAACACCTCGGAAACCATGTACCCCGACCAGTCGCTATACGCCTACGATTCTGTACCCACCATGGTACGCCGCATCAACAACACCTTTAAACGTGCCGATGAAATACAGTGGGGTCGTTTGTGTGAAGGCAAGCTGGATGAAGCTGCTGCCATCGACCATTTTTTACCGATTGTAGCCGATGCAGAAGCCGGTTTTGGTGGTGTGCTGAATGCGTTTGAGCTGATGAAAAACATGATTAGCGCAGGTGCAGCCGGAGTCCATTTTGAAGACCAGCTTGCAGCGGTTAAAAAATGTGGTCACATGGGCGGCAAGGTATTAGTCCCAACCCAGGAAGCTGTGCAAAAATTACAGGCTGCACGGCTTGCCGCTGATGTCATGGGTGTGCCGACTGTACTACTGGCACGCACCGATGCCGAAGCCGCCAGCCTGATTACCTCGGATGCCGACCCTTACGATGCGCCTTTTATTAGCGGAGAGCGTACTGCCGAAGGTTTCTACCGCGTCAAAAACGGCCTGGAACAAGCCATTTCACGCGGCGTAGCCTATGCACCCTATGCCGATCTGGTCTGGTGTGAAACCGGCAAACCTGACCTTGGTTTTGCGCGCGAATTTGCAGAAGCCGTGATTGCAGAAAACCCCAATCAGCTTCTAGCCTATAACTGTTCACCCTCGTTTAACTGGAAAAAGAATTTAAGTGATTCAGAGATTGCATCGTTCCAGGACAAAATCGCCGAGATGGGCTACAAATACCAGTTCATCACCCTCGCCGGTATCCACAGCATGTGGTACAACATGTATGACCTCGCCTACGATTATGCCCGTGGCGAAGGTATGAAACACTATGTTGAAAAAGTACAGGAGCCCGAATTTGCCGCAGCCGACAAGGGCTATACCTTTGTATCGCACCAACAGGAAGTCGGCGCGGGTTATTTTGATGATGTGACTAC
>CAZPEE010000215.1:2969-4362 GCA_964585525.1 uncultured Cocleimonas sp. | reverse complement strand
TACCTGAATGTGGGTTCTGAACTGTGAGAAAACATTTAAACCAACATCTGTTTTCACCCTTGTCATGGTTGCTGGTGGTTCTGGTTGTTATTTTACTCTTGCTGGTGCTGTTATTTTTAACGCCGTTGGGTCCAAAAACGGCAGCACAGATTGCTGATTATTCACTAAAAGAATTAACGCTGGAAGGCGTTTCCGGTAGCTTTTTAGGTGGTGTACATGTTGAAAAGTTTATCTGGGATGATGGCACCGCCGTGGTTTTGGACAAGCTGGATGTCAAACTCAAAACCTATGATTTTAAGACAGGCAGGTTGTCGGCGGATCAGGTACAAGCGGAGCGCTTGAGCATTAATCTTGAAGATACCCAAAGCACCGATGAAGATGTCATCATTCCTGATTTTGGCCTGCCTTTGAATATTGATGCGCGGGTGGTTACCTTAAAATCATTACAAATCAACCAAAAGCACCAGACGGATTATACCCTGGGTGGCGTTTCCGCAAATGATAAAGGCCAGCTAAGCTCACTTGAAACACTCTTTGAGATCAACGACTTGCAAGTCGAAAAACTGTTGATTGAAGATCACAAATTACATTTTGGTCGCTTACAGGGAAATCCGGTCATCCTGGATACGCCACTCAAAATCAATGTCACCGATGGCAACCTGAATATGGACCAGCCGCATGATCTGCATACCAGTGGACGTGTATCCTTTAAACATAAAGACCTGGGGCAGGCCGAAGGCCGGATTAATTTAAAAGGAACCTTGACCCATTACGAATTTGATTCGGCCCTGGATATTCGCCAGATACAAATTGGTAAGCAAAAACTAACGCTCACGGGAAAGGGCGATTACAAACAGGTGAGCTTTGATTCCGTTAAACTAGGCAGCAGTGATGGTATCTTGACAGGCAAGGCAAATGTTGCCTGGGAACCTGATGTGACATGGTCGTTCAAGGGCACTGGCAAAGGCATAAAAACCAGAAGGTGGTTGCCTGATTGGCCTGTTAAGGCAAATCTGGAGCTTGATTATAAAGGTAGCTATCGTGATGAAAAACTTGAAAATAATGTTGAAATACTTTCTTTAAAAGGTAAGTTACGTGGAAACGCACTGTCTGCAAAGGGCCAGCTTTCCCATCAATGGGTCTCTGGAAAAAATGCGTTTAGTAGCAAAGGTCTTAATATTCAACTGGGTGACAATAAACTAACACTCAAAGGTGCTACTACAACGAGCCTGACTGAGCCACTCGATTTAAAACTGTCTATTGATGCGGCTAATGTAAGCCAGCTTATGCCACCTAAATTAAAATCATCGTTGGCAGGCAAGCTTAAAGGCACAGCCAGCCTTCAAGGGACGCTGGAAAATCCTGTGGTAACGTTAAAACTGAATGGCAGGAA
>CAZPEE010000215.1:0-2869 GCA_964585525.1 uncultured Cocleimonas sp. | reverse complement strand
TGTTTGTTGAAGGCGACGTTGCGCTTAATCATGCATTGTCTGCTAAACCACAGATTACGCTTAAAAATATGATGGCCAAAACAGGCAAAAATACACTGCAATTATCAGGAATTGCCAGCGAGTCGATGCAGCTTAAATGGAAAGTGGATGCAAACAACCTGGCCCAGGTGTCACCTGACCTGGGTGGCAGGATAGTCGCAGAAGGCGAACTGCGCGGCCTGTATGATTCGCCTGTGATATTGGCGAATACACTTAAGGCATCTGGCCTGCGTTATAAAGATAATAAAATGGGCAGGGACAGTATTCAGGCAAAGGGTGAAATAGCATTAAAAAACGGCGTGCCGATTGTTAAAAACCTGCTGTTAAATTCAGGCAGAAACCGCATCAGTATTTCAGGCCGGGCAAGTAGCCCCTATGACCTTGAGTGGGATATTGATGGAAAGGACCTGAAGCAGCTCATGCCTGAATTATCCGGGCGTTTGAAAGCAAAAGGCCACTTACAGGGCACGATTGATAAACCCATGATCAACGCAACCGTTGAAGCGCGTAATCTGCGTTATCAGGATATGCGCCTGGCTTCGGGTGATTTTGTGGCAACAACGCAAAACGGGCGCTATAAAATCAAGGGCAAGTTGAGCCACCTGGACGTATCAGGCCAAAAAATAGCAACGGCTAAATTAACCGCCAGCGGCAAAATCGAAAACCATACGGTGGATTTGTCATTCAAAAAAGACCAGGCTGATGTGCTGTTAAAGGCCAGTGGCGGCTGGCGCAACCAAACCTGGAAAGGGGCATTGCAAAAACTGCAATACAAAGATAAAAAAGCGGGTAACTGGGTGTTGCAAAAACCGGTGTCGATTGTTGCCTCAAAAGACAAGGTTTCAACGTCACGTTTTTGTTTAAGTGGCAACGCGGGTGGAGAAAAAACACTGACCTGCTCCAAAGTCAGCTGGAGTAAAAAATTGGGTGTTGCCGCAGAAGGCCAGTTGAAAAAAACGCCACTGGCTTTGCTAAAGCCCTGGTTGCCTGAGGGAATGCAGTTAAATGGCAATGCGGAAGGCACTTATACGATCAAGCAATACAACGGCCATCCTAAAGGTCGCTTGAAAATAACCCTGCCAGATAGTTCTTTCTCGTTTAAAACCGAGGATGGCGAAGAGCGTACGTTCAGTTATCAGGAAGCTAAAATAACAGCAACGATTAATGACAAGGTCATCAACGCCAAAGCCACCATGAATGTTGTTAATCGTGGCAAGTTTGTCTCTAAAGCAACGATTCGCTTATCCCCAAAAAATGGCAAACATACGATTGACGGCAGCGCCCAGTTTGATATTCCCAATATTAACTTTATGCAGGAGTTTATTCCGCATAGCCGGGGTTTGCGCGGTGCATTCGTTAGCAAAATGACCTTTAGCGGATTGTTAAGCAAACCCAAAATTGTTGGTCGTGCCGCGCTTAAAAATGGCTATTTGCGTTTACCGGAAGCCGGTACGGAACTGACCAATATTAACTTAAACATGCAGGCAGACAGACCCGGCCAGGCTGTTATCAATGGCAAGATGTTAATGGGCAAGGGCGTGCTGAATGTTAAAGGTGCGGTGGATGCCCGCAATCCTTCCAAGTGGAGCGCCAATATCAACGTCAGCGGAAAAAATATCCGCTTCATGAATACCAATGAAATTCGCGCCACCATGACACCCAACCTGACCATTGAACTCACGCCGCAGGTGATTGCGTTTAAAGGAAAAGTGCTAATACCTGAGGCGACCATTAACCTGAAAGAGATTCCCGAGCTGAGTATTGATGAATCTGAAGACGCGATTGTACTGGGTGAAAAGAAAAAGGGTGAGCAGGTTTCAGCGGTTAAAGTACGTCCCAATGTGCTGATTGAACTGGGTAATAAAATCAAGCTGAATGCCTTTGGTTTGCGGGCGAAATTATCAGGCAGGGTGAATATCACACATAACCGCCGTGATATTCTGGCACAGGGTTCATTGAAAGTGACCGATGGAAAATATCAGGCTTACGGGCAGAACCTGGATATTAACAATGGACGGCTGATTTTTAATGGCTCTCCAAAATTGGTCGGCATGGATATCCGTGCCACACGTAAAGTTGATAATACACTGGTTGGGGTGCATTTGGGTGGCACGGTGTTAAAACCCAAATCCAAAATATTTTCCGATCCAACGTTGCCGGACAGTGAAGCTTTGAGCCTGCTTCTAACAGGGCATACACTAAGCTCTGCATCAGGGCAGGAGAGTGCCTTGCTGATGTCTGCGGTACGTGGTTTGGGTGTAACGGGTAGCGATAGCCTGCTCAACAATATTGGCTCATCACTGGGTCTGGATGATGTCAATATCGTTACCAAGGAAGATTTCAGGAAGAGCGAACTGGCACTGGGCAAGCGATTAGGCTCGCGTTTGTATGTGCGCTACATCGTTGGACTGTTTGACCAGGCACAAAAAATTGCCATTGATTACAAAATCAACAAATTCCTGTCGTTGCAGGCAGAAACCAGCACGGAAGGGAATTTCGGCCTGGATTTTATTTATAAAATTGAGCGTGATTAGTACGGATTAAGGATGAAGAGCAATAAACCTTTATTACTGGCAGTCAGTGAAATCGGCGGCTATCCCAATTTTACACCACTTTATGAAAGCCTGGGTTTTGAGGTCATCGCTGCAACCAAAATGCGTAAAGTGCTGCAGTTACTAAAAAAACGCATCCCGGATGTGATTGTTGCCGAATTTAACTACCAGTCTGATTTTCGTGACCGTACCAGTTCGCTGGAATCCTTGATGTCCGTAGTGCAACGCTATCCCGAAATTAAGGTGGTGATTTTTTATGATGAAGAACACAAGGAGCA
>CAZPEE010000214.1:0-4381 GCA_964585525.1 uncultured Cocleimonas sp. | reverse complement strand
CAGTTTACCCTATACTTTCAGCCAATTTTCAATAGCAAAAATCAATTAGTATCCTGTGAGGCTTTAGTGCGCTGGAACCACCCAAAAAAGGGGATACTGGCTGCCGATACATTCATTAAACAGGCAGAAGACTCCCGTTTAATTATTGCCCTGGGTGAAATTGTTTTCAAGGAGGCCTGCCGGACGCTTAAAAATTGGGAGAAAGAAGGAAGGCTCAATAGGTTTAAACATCTTTCAATCAACATTAGTCCCCTGCATTTTATGCACCCCACGTTTTTATCCTTTGTTAGAAAGACACTGATGCAAGAAGGGATTAACGGAAATATGTTAATGATTGAAATTACCGAGCATAATATGATCTCAAATTTCAAATTATCCTCAGCAATTATGGGCTCATTGAGCAAGCTAGGCATACGCTTTTCTATTGATGACTATGGTTCTGGATATTCTTCACTATCCTATTTACACCGTTTGCCTTTCTCAGAACTAAAAATTGACCGGACATTTATTACACATATTTTGAACAGTGAAAAAGACCAAAAAATTGTAGGCTCTATCATTTCACTCGCGCACAGCCTGGATATAGACGCGCTTGTCGAAGGTGTTGAGAATAACCAGCAACTTTCTTACTTAAAAGATAATAACTGTAATTTATTTCAGGGCTATCACTTAGGTCGCCCGGTCTGTAAACAGGAGTTTGAACAGAAATATCTTATTGCCAGTAGCTGAGTCCGTGTATTCCAAGAGGGAACGAGAATCCTTTTAGGATTACAGCTTGTTATATTTTTTGGCGATACCTTTGGACTTTTCCACCGGGTACTTAAGTGCATTTAGCTCAATTTTTTTATTCACCACGTCAAGCAGATCAACATCCAGCTTGTCCGCCAGACGAATCAGATAAATCATGATATCTGCCATTTCCAGGGAGACTTCTTCCAGCGTATCAGCAGGAAGGTTTTTACTTTGTTCATCGGTGAGCCACTGGAAATGTTCGACCAACTCGGCACATTCAACAATCAGCGCCATAGAGAAATTTTTGGGCGAATGGAATTGATCCCAGTCGCGCTCTTTGGCAAATTCCCGCAAACGTTGTTTGATATTTTCTAGTTCTGTCGGCATCATTTAATCCTAACAAAAAAGCCATCAACTTTTCAGTGATGGCTTTTTAATTTTCGTTACGCAAGAAATAACTAGCTACAACCTTTTGGCCTTGGCAAACCTGCAATCTTGTTGGCAGATTTAATCAAACCACCTTTGGGAAACAGGCTGAAAATGTATTTATTGGTTGAACGATCTTTACCAAACTCAGCCTTCATCATTTTCATGAATTTACGCGGCTCTGCCACCTGATTTAAATCTTCAAAGGCTGCACGTGTCAGTTTGATAATATCCCAATGTTCTTCTGTTAGCTCAGGAATATCCTCAACTTCTGCAGCAATCTTTTTTGCAACTTCCTCATTCCATTCGCTTAAATCTTCCAACCAACCTGCTTCACTCAGTTGAACTGTTTTACCGTCTACTTCAATTTCCATGATCTACCTTGTTAATATAATAATTTCGAATAGTGCAATCTTATCATTATTACTGTGACCTTGGTATTAGCCACAATAATTATCAATAATTTTTAATGCTCCCATGTAGCTATAATGGGGGCTTTCGCTACAATAGCAAGATGAAAATCTATAAACGCTTCATCAATACACTGCAAACCATCCACCAGGAATCTTTTGATGCACAGAATACCACGAACAAAAACTGGGATGCGCGACCTGCTATTGTCCTGATGGTTGCGGCCGTTTGCCTGTTAATGCTGCATTACCTGAAATTCAATACAGTTTTTAATAGCACCCTCATCTGGTGCTTTGAACAATTTTCTGCAAAAGGGATACAGGGTTACTACCAATTACGGCAACTCACATTCTTTCCATTATTATCCCAGGCATGGTGGAGTTTCTGGCATATTTTAAGCTTCGTTTTAATCCCGCTCATCACCATTAAATTCATGATTAAAGAGCCTTTGAAAAACTATGGCCTCGGCATTGGTGATTTAAAAAAAGATATAAAATGGTATGTGCTACTAGCGGCTCCGATCCTGTTTTTTGTTTTTCTTGTCAGCTTCCGTGAAGATTTCACCAACCATTACCCTTTTTACAAACTAGCCCATAGAAGCTGGGCCGATTTGATTGCCTGGGAAATTCTTTATTTAATCCAGTTTTTCTGCGTGGAATTTTTCTTCCGTGGTTTCATCATTCAAGCTTGCCGCCCTGCTTTTGGTGTCAACGCCATTTTTGTGATGATCGTTCCCTACATGATGATTCACCTTTCCAAACCCTGGCTGGAAGCCACTGGCGCTATTTTCTTTGGATTGTTTTTAGGCGTACTGGCATTTCACACACGTAGCATCTGGGGTGGTGTTGTAGTGCATATCTCTATTGCCTTAAGTATGGATATTGCTGCGCTTTTACAAACCAAAGGGTTGCCCCAACAGTGGCTACCCTAACTCCGAGTAGATGATAACTACAACGACAAATATTCCGCCACAAAGTCCGCATCTTTATCGCCACGTCCGGAAAGATTGACAAGAATGCTGGCATCTTTAGGCATGTCTTTGGCTATTTTCATCGCATGTGCAATTGCGTGGGCACTTTCAAGCGCGGGGATGATACCTTCCAGGCGCGACATTTCCATGAAAGCATCCATGCATTCCTTATCATCCGCAGTAACATATTGCACCCGTTCAATATCCTTCAAATAACAGTGCTGCGGTCCGACACCGGGGTAATCCAGCCCCGATGCAATGGAATAAACAGGCAATGGATTACCTTTCTCATCTTGCAGGTTATAGCATTCAAAGCCATGAATGGCTCCTTTTGTACCCTTGGTCAGCGTTGCCGCATGGTCTGGCGTGTCAAGGCCTTTTCCGGCGGGCTCTACACCGATCATTTGCACATCGTCATCATCTAAAAATGCGGTAAACAAACCAATCGCATTGGAACCACCGCCAACACAAGCCATGATAATATCGGGCAGCTTGCCATATTTTTCCTGAAACTGCTGGCGCGCTTCCTTGCCGACGATGCTTTGAAAATCACGCACCATTTTGGGGAAAGGATGCGGCCCCACCACTGAGCCAATTGCATACAGTGAATTGACTGGGTCTTTCAAATACTCCTCAAAAGCGCTATCTACCGCATCTTTCAAGGTCTTCGTCCCCCGGCTGACCGGCACCAGTTTACAGCCAAGTATTTTCATTTTAGTGACATTCGGGTGCTCTTTTTTAATATCAATTTCACCCATGTGGATTTCACAATCAATACCAACCAGCGCGCATGCCGTTGCCAATGCAACACCGTGCTGGCCTGCCCCGGTTTCTGCCAGCACCCGTGTTTTACCCATGTGTTTGGCAAGCAAGGCTTCACCGATACAATGGTTGATTTTGTGTGCGCCAGTATGGTTTAAATCTTCTCGTTTAAAATAAATTTGAGCGCCACCGGCCTTCCCAGATAAGCGTTTGGCGTGATAAACCGGACTGGGTCTACCGATATAATTAATCTGCAAATCGTACAATTCATCTTTGAATTCCCGGGTATCCTTGATTTCCTCGTAAGCATCGTTGATCTGATTCATAATCTCAATCAACGGTGGCGGAATAATCTGTCCACCATATTCACCAAAGTAGCCTTTCTCATCCGGCATTTCCAGAAACTGTGTGCTCATACCTTTCTCCTTGGGCTGGTTCCTTGTATTTAAACGCTCCACTGAAAATAGTCTATTTATGAAAAAAGTCCATGACCAATATGGAATAAATTTAAACTACCCAGCCTAGGCTGGGACTCCTGCAGGAGTCCTTGCTTAGGCGAGGATCTGTTTTTATTTAAGAGATTACGCCTACTCCTTCTTAGGCGGCGATGTCAATAGCAAAACTT
This sequence comes from uncultured Cocleimonas sp., assembly GCA_964585525.1. Lineage (GTDB taxonomy): Bacteria > Pseudomonadota > Gammaproteobacteria > Thiotrichales > Thiotrichaceae > Cocleimonas. Next base: position 455 of record CAZPEE010000214.1, on the reverse strand, counting down.
TCAGACAATGATTTGAGCTTGTCGGCAATCCAGCCACGGCGATGCTCGTAACTCTGACCGCTCTGTTTATCCTTGCCACACAGAAAAGCACGACGCACACAGCGGTTTACGCAGTGATAATAAGGCGTGGTGGACAGGTCAATCTGGCGTGAACGGGCTATGGTCATGTTGAACTCCGGTTTATTGAGTTTCAAGCATGGCAAAAACCGAAGAAAAATGAGACAGAAGTGCGATAAACGGCTTGGTTATGCGGATAATTAAGTAGCTGTGCTAGTTTTGCCTTGTGCCTAACGCCTCGTGAAATTGATCCACTGGCACGAAGCTTTTTAAAACAACAAAACTATAACATAATTTGATATTCCATAAAAAGCCAGACTTAAGTGGGTCAATTTGCACGATTTGTTAGGCTTTTATAAATTTATGCAACTAACTCTTGCTCAATATCCCAGCCAGGG
>CAZPEE010000213.1:0-4430 GCA_964585525.1 uncultured Cocleimonas sp. | reverse complement strand
AATTCATTATGTTATTACTTGTAATAAGCGGTCAACTGAGGATTCTAGGTTTATTCGTCAGCGTCTTCTTCGGGTAATCCAATCACCTTGTCTTCAGTCTTTTTTTGCGTGTGATTTTGCACATCAACAACCTGCATTGTTGATTGGCCTGAATTAAGTTTAATGAACTTTTCCAGCGAGCTGATTGAAACAATACCGGGCTGGGCAGCAACCAGTGCGCCTTTATCGTCGAACAAAATAAAAGTGGGCGTGCCCATTAAGGGTTCTTCCAGGCTTCTTTGCATCCACACATTCATTTCGACAAAGTTGCTAATCAGGGTGGGGAATTTTATGTTGTATTCAGCGATAAAATCCTCTGCATCTTCAAGCCCGTCCTGTGTATCCAGGGATACACCGAGGATTCGTGCATTTTTCAATTTACCGTCAAATTTGACCATTTCTGGCATGTGTTGTCGACAGACATGGCAACTGGATTCCCACACTTCAACGATGGTCCACTTGCCCTTGCCAATATAATTAGAAATGGTGTCTGGTTTACCCTCCAGGTTGGTAAATGCTTGGGCACTCACACTTATGCTAAATAACCAAAATGCCAAAAAATAACTAAGCGCTTGTTTATTTGTAAAAAATGGTTTCACAGATTGATTCCTCAATTTATTATAGTATGGAGATATGTTAAATATTTTAGCACATCCACCCATTGCCCTAATTCGTTGTAGATATACTTTGATGACAAAATATAACAAGAGTTCAGCCGATCATTCATCCAGGATTTCCGCCGTTTTGTTTGACCTTGACGGAACCTTGCTGGACACCGCGCCCGATATGACCAATGCGTTGAATCGCTTGCTGCAGGAAGAAGGCAAACAACCGCTTTCTTACGAACATTGCCGCGACCACGTCTCGCATGGTTCAATTGCCATGGTCACACTGGGCTTTGGTGAACATCAACCGGCGGACGAGCTGGAGCGACGACGCCAACGATTCCTGCATTTATACGAGAAAAATCTGTGCGTGGATACAAAATGTTTCGACGGGATGGATGAAACGTTACAGTTTCTTGAAGAACAGGGTATTCATTGGGGCGTAGTCACCAATAAACCGGCTTTTCTAACCGATCCTTTGTTACAACAGCTGGGGTTGTATGAGCGTGCCTGTAGCGTTATTTCAGGTGATACCATTGCGCAACGCAAACCTGATCCCGCACCAATGTATCTAGCGGCAGAGCAATGCGCCTGCCTTGCGACAGATTGCATTTATGTGGGCGATGCCCAGCGCGATATAGAAGCAGGAAATCGCGCCAATATGCGTACCCTGATTGCCAGTTACGGCTATATAGATGCCGGGCAGATACCCAGGGAGTGGGGGGCTAATGGTGTTGTTGAGCATCCTTCGGAAATACTTGATTGGTTGGATGTTGCGCAAAATAGTCTACAAACCTGAAAAACTGAAAAAACAAATACTTGGCGACACTTCCTTGAGAATTCAGGAAAAGACACCTTGAGCAATTATTGAGCACATGTCAAAATAGGTAGTTCATCCTAGAATCCTCAGTTGGGCAGGGTAAAGTGTATGGCTGTGGTGGTGTAGGGCTAGGCGTCTGACCACTCGCGAGTGGTCAGACAACAACGCCATGCGCCATCACAGCTATGCAATTTACTCTGTAGCGCCGTTCACCCGATGAGTGAGTTCTGCTAAAGCATTAATTTTCATATAATTCATTATGTTATTACATGTAATAAGCGGTCAACTGAGGATTCTAGGTTCATGAAGATTAACGGTAAACCGCCGTTAAATAGAAAGGGGTCGTCGTGAATATTCGGAAAAGCAGTGCCAAAAGCACGGTGTTTCAAATTGTTCTGTTTCTTATTGTAGTGGCAGGCTTGATTCTTTATTTCAAGGAAACGATTGCAAAATTCTATCTGGAAAGTGGTATCAGCACCACTGGTATGGTGATCAATAGTATTATTATTGCCTTGTTTGTTATTGGCATGGTAAGGATTTTAATGATCCTGTTTCGCTATATTGGTGAACATCAGGCGATTATTAAAATGATCTCTTTTCTTAAAGATGATGTGAGTAACCCTAGCACCAAACTTCCTGCCGATTCCCTGATTGTAAAACGCTATCAGGCGGTTCAATGGGTGGCAAAACAGGGTGGCGCAGTGAATCAGGCTGCACTGGCTTCCAGTTGTAATGCTGCTGAAAATACCCGTTTGACGGTGATTCGATTTGTACACAGTACCCTGATTCTGGCGGGTGTTTTTGGTACCGTCGTATCACTTTCCATGGCGTTGATTGGCGCAGCCGGATTGTTAGGCTCGCCAGAGGGCGTCAAAGAAATGGGTGCGATAATTGGCGGCATGTCTTCGGCTTTGAGTTCTACCATTACCGCAATATTCTGTTTCTTTATTTTTGCCTATTTTTATCTGCGGTTGAATGATTCGCGTATCCAATTGTTAACCAATATCGAAGATGTCACCAGCCTGTATATGCTGCCAAAGGTATCGCAAACTGAAACCAGCATGGTACACAAGGTTACCGAGTTGACTAAATCATTAAATGAAGCAGCAGACCGGCTGGTACATGTTGAACATACCTTCATGAATGCAGGGCTTACCCTGCAAAATGCGGTTAATGATTTACAGGGGCAAATCAGCAATAGCAGCATTATTGAAATTAAAGACTTGATTCGTAAGGGCTTTCATTTATCAGAGCCAGAATACGAAACCCCCGTTGAAACCACACCGTCAACCCCGGATACCCAGGACCCTATCGTGCCACCCTTGCGGCCGGCCGATAATTTACTGGCCGCTGCGAAAGATTCATCAGATGCCAGTACAATTCCTGATGTCAGCACTGATCCACGCAAACGTTCTCTTTCTTAAGCCATGAGTTTTAGCTACCCTGGGGATAACCTCCATCTGGAAAATCACAGTTTAGGCGAGGAAAGCTTCTGGCCGTCATTTACCGACATCATGATGGTCATCGTGATGGTCTTTCTTTTGGTGACTGTCGCAGTCATTTTAAATAACTGGACATTGATCGCTAATCTCAAAGACAGCATTAAAGCTCAACAAGTGGCATCGCATATGGCAGAAGAAGCCCAGGTCGAAAATATTGGGCTGGATGCCAAGCTGAGGGCGATACAAAATCAGCTTGCAACTGCCCGGCAAGCTAAAGATGAAGAGCACCAAAAACTTTTAGATACACTTGCCAGGCTGGCAAAAACAGAGCAGGCTGTTAATACCTTAAGTAACACGACAGAACAACAAAAAAAGCACTTAGCTGACATTGAAAATAATTTAAGTGAAACAAAAAACGCTTTGGCCTCAGCACAGCAGGCATTACAGGAAAAAGACCAGTTACTAAAAGAGCAAAATACAACACTTGCCGCGCTAACACAGCAGCGTGATGAAAAAGCGGAAGCCTTGAAGCAATCAAAAACTGCTGCGGCGGCACAATTAACAGCATTTGCCATGTTGCAAAAAGACAGGAAAAATCTTGAGTCTCAGGTCATAACGTTGCAAAAAGAACAACATTCATTGAAACAACAATTATCAGAAACGACCGAGAGCCTGAATAGCACCAAAATTTCATCCAATGATGCACAGGCAGAATTACAATTATTACAAAAAGACAAGCGGGAACAAAGTGAGGCTTTAGAGCGGCTGGAGAAAGAAAACCAGCGGGCTATTGCACATCTAAAAGCAGAATTGAGTAAAAAGTTTGAAGCGGCAAATAAAACGACACAAAGCGAACTTGAATCCTATAAAGCAAAACTTACCAAGGCTGAAAAACTGCTTGAGGCAAAAGACCAGATGATTGCGGCATTGCAAAAAGAGCGCAACAAGGGTGAGTCCCAATTACTCAGCTTAAAGGGCGAATACGATACCCTGGATAGTAAATATCAAAAATTACTGCGTCCGGCGCGTTCCTCAAAAGGCAAATACATCGCTACGGTTAGTTATAAAAAAATTGAAGGAAAAAAGACTATTCGTTTAAAAAACGGACCTAATGCTCCGTATAAGACAGTATCTACTAAGGAATTGCACAAAGCACTGGGGAAATTAAAGAAAAAGCATGGAACCGATTTGTATGTGAAAATCATTATTCCGAATAATAGCGGCCTTTCCTACAACGAAGCCTGGCGCTTTACCAGTAACTTGCAAAAAAAGTATGATTACTACTTCCAGCCAGATGGCAAAACAGATACCAAAAAAGAAGATTAGCCGGATGTTCAATCAGGTGAAAATTTAATAATGCCATATCAAAATATAAAGACAAAATATAAGACATCCGACATTTAACACTAAACAACAAACCATTTATTAGTATTTTTTAACGCAGAGGTCGCTGAGTACCGCAGAGGAGTAAACCTGAAGAAGCCAGATTTTTCTCCGCTTTTCTCTGCGCTCACTGCGTACTCT
>CAZPEE010000212.1:0-4454 GCA_964585525.1 uncultured Cocleimonas sp. | reverse complement strand
CGATAACGGTAAGATTTGTTCCAATACCGAATCAGGCACCTGTTGCGGATGCAGGAAGTACACAAACCGGTATCCCCTCAATTAAAAATACAACGGGCGCTGGTGTATCGGAAGCAACCACTTTTACCCTGGATGGATCGAAAAGTCGTGATACGGAAGAGGCACCTCCTCCAAATAATGATGAGTTTGCGGTTTTGAATTACCAATGGACACAAATCAGTGGGCCTGCGACTGTATCTGCCATTGACCCCGTGCAAAAGCCTGTGATTAACATTATGACACCATTTACATCGCCAACAGATCCAAATCGGGTACATGTGCATGGTGTTTATGTTTTCCAACTTATTGTTACCGATAATGACACGGTTCCATTGAGTTCAACAGAGGCAACGGTTTCTATTACCGTAGATCCTCCACCTTAATAATTTTATTGTGTGTTTAAAAATATATTTCATGTCTATAGCGTAAAACAACGATGAAAATAATTAAAAAGTCTATATTTGCTTATTTCTCTGTTTTTTTAGTTACAGGGATGGGTTATGCAAAGATGAATATTAAAACCTATCCTGAATTAGAAAAACAAGTAAACGCAAAACACTACACCCTAGCCTACCAACGCGCCATAAGTTTACGTGTTGCTAACGAAGGTGAACCCCGCTTTGATTACCTCTATGGCTTATCCGCCTTGCAAACTGGCCATTACAACGAAGCGGTGTTTGCGCTGGAGCGGGTGACTGCCAGTGAGCCATCGGTGATGCGTCCACGCCTGGAGTTGGCGAGAGCCTATTTAAAGCTGAACAACAACAAGGCGGCGATTCGTGAGTTTAAACAGGTGTTAACACTTAAGCCGCCTGCTGTAGTCAGGCAGAATGTTGATAACTATTTGAGGCAGCTAAAGACGGATCGCTGGGAAGCGCGGAAGGCTGTGATTAACAGCCTGTTGACGTTGTCACTGGGTTTTGATGACAATATCAATTTTGGTTTTGAAAACGATGAGATCGTATTGCCGGTATTTGGCAGTATCCGCCTTGATAATAATTCGATACAACAGCAAAGTGGCTTTGCCGAGGCTAAGTTCCAGCTTAATTACCGTAAAGCCGATTCCCATAGGTTCAACCGCTTTGCCAGTGCAGCGCTTACCCACCGGGATTATTTTGATAATGGTGATTTTAACCTGACTGACCTCGATTTCCGTACCGGTTTTACCTTTAATAAAAACAAATACCAGTATCAAATGGTCTTGCGGGACAGGCCGGTGTTGTTAGGCGGTGAATATTATACCAATACAATCGGGCTGGATGCTGCGCTACGCCGTGGTTTAGGCTTGGGCGCAGTACTCACTGCTTCATTGACCTATGAAGATTATAGCCATAAGGTCGAGTCTTTGCGCAATCGAACTCGGGCGATTGTTTCTGCCAAAATTGATAAAAAAGCGGGTAATAATATTCATCAGTTTAGTGCCTTTTATGGTGAGGAAACTCCCGATGATGATGCCGGTAAACAGTTTAGCCGCGACCTTGCCGGGATTGGTTATCGGCTGGTGCATAACTGGAGTGGCAAAGACAAATCGTATGTTAAGCTAGATTATCAAAACAACCAGCATCAGGGGCCTTACCCGATTTATCCGGATGCACGCGAAGATGACAGGATCACGGTGAAAGTGGGTCATGAACGAAAACTGCGTAAAAACCTTGATTTGTTAATAGGCGTTCAATACTCCAACAATGATAGTAACCTGACTCTTTACGATGTCACCAGGACTGAAGCAAAAATAGGGGTTCGTTATGAATGGGATTAAATCAATAAACCTGGCTCGTTTTCTGTTAGTGCTGTGTTTATCTACGATAGCCTTGTCCACAAAACCCTTGTATGCGGCAGAAGCTGGCAAAGCATTACTGACTGTCGGTAGCGTGTATAGCGTACGTGATACGGGAAAAATCACACTCAAGCGACGTTCTCCTGTTCTTGAAAAAGATGAAGTCCATGTAGGTAATGGTGGTCGTGCGCAATTGCGGATGATCGACGCTGCACTGATTTCCTTACAGGAAAATTCGGTACTGCAAATTAAAAAATACCAGTACAAACAGGGTGGACAGGCAAATTCGGCGTTTCTGGAATTATTGTCAGGTGGGTTACGTACCATCACCGGTGCTATCGGCAAAGACAATAAAAAAGCCTATGAGTTGCGCACACCCCTTGCGACCATTGGTATTCGCGGCACTGATTATGAGGTTGAAATCGTGCCTAATGGCATGTACGTAGCGGTATGGGATGGTGTGATCCACCTGCGTTCTTTGTTGCGCAATGGCTGTAGCATGGAACTGGGCAATTCACGGCGTTTTTCCTTTATTTTTATTGACCGTTTTGGCCAATGTAAGGGGCTTAATAGCGCACCTGATGTGTTTACCAGTGGACATAGTTATCCGCCCGTGATTTTGCCTGAATTAAAATCCAGGCCGGTGAATGCCTTGACGATTAACCAGAACCAGCCTGCCAATAACGGGGCGGGTACAGCTTCCACACTAAATAGTGCAACACCGACTTTTAACATTGGCAACAAGCTACTCAATAATAGCAATTCTAGCGCCTCTGATTTTAAACAAAACATCGCAGGCTATCCGGTAAGCTGGGGTTATTGGGGGCAGTTTAGACAATCTAATGTAAGCGGCTCACCCAAAAATGTAACAAACTCATCAGGATCAGGCCTGCTTTGGACAGCCTATGGCGCAAGTTCACCCGAAAGTGTTATGGCACGAAGCGGTACGGCGCAATACAATACCGTGGTTGATAGCCTGGTAAGTGGCTCCCAGGGCGCTGTGACGAACCTGGCCGTGCAGATGGATGTGAACTTTGATACCGGCAATGTCAGTAATGGCGCGCTTTCAGCCAATACACCAGCGGATACCTGGGTTGGCGTGTTTGACGGAAAAGTGCAAAATGGCGACTTAAGCCTGCAATTAAATGGCGCCAGCGTGGTTGATGCTAACCCGGCGACGGTTAGTCCACCGCGTGATGCCAGTGGTTTTATTGATGGAGATTTTGTCGGTAACCAGGCGCAGGGCGTTGTCGGCGCTTTTGGTTTGTCAGAAGATAATAATAATGCAAATCATATCGAAGGTGTGTTTGTTGTAGAATGACGGTCACGACTGATTATAACCACCTGATATTCACAGGAGCGGAATGCGAATAAGATTGTATGGTGTACGAGGTTCCATCGCCTCTCCCGGTTTGGAAACTGTGCGTTATGGTGGAAATACATCGTGTGTATTTGTTGAAACAGACCAAGGTTCCCTGCTTGTTTTTGATGCAGGGACGGGCATTCGAAAACTCGGTGATGACCTGCTGGCACGTAAAGATTTTTCCCTGTTAAAAAAACCGGATATCCACATTCTGTTTAGCCATTACCACTGGGATCATATCCAGGGATTTCCATTTTTTAAACCCGCCTACAAAAACAAGCAAAAAATAGTTCTTGTAGCAGCACACCTAAAAGAAGAAGACGCACGTTCGGTTCTCGACCAGATGGTTGACCCGCATTTTCCAGTGCCAGGTGATCAATTGCATGCCGAGGTTGATGTAATGACGGTGGATAACGACGGTAAATTGTATATAGGGGATGCAGTGATTAGTACCCTGCCACTGAATCATCCCGGTGGAGGGACTGCTTATCGTGTTGATACGCCGCAAGGCAGCATGGCCTATGTGACCGATAATGAATTAGTACCACCTTCAACACCCCGCACGACACTCGAACAGTGGCGGCAGTTTTTGCATAAAGTGGATTACCTGATTCACGATGCGATGTACCTGGACAAGGAAAAGAAGGATCATTTAGGCTGGGGGCATTCGATTTTGTCTCAAACACTGTCATTGGCAAAAGAGGCACAGGTTAAAAACCTGCTACTGTTTCATCATGCACCCGAACGTAGCGATATTGAGCTGGATAGGCTGGAAGCTGATAGCCAGCGATGGATGAAACAGCAGGGTTCTGATTGCCAGGTTTTGATGGCAAAAGAAGGTGATAAGTATCAGGTGTAGTAGAAAGCTTATTGGCATCTGAAGCCATCAATCAAGGTTCCGGTTTTAAAAAAGAACTAACTGCTCCGGCGTGTCAGGTGGGTTGAATTGCAGGCCAAGACCAATTAAACGTACCGGGCGCTTGCCACGTTGCCATGCTTGTCCCAATAGCCGTTTATAGGCGAGTTCATTAGCCTGTACGCCGGGAACTTGCAAAGTGGTTGTCTCAAAATCACTATAAAAACCAAACAGTACTTCTAATCGAGCTTAGGCTGGTTTCTTTGTATTACAGAACCGGAGAATACAAAAAGTGAACAAATAAAAAGGTTTTAAACCTCATAAATGGGATGAAAAATTTGATAAAGTGATATAATCTTATGCAAATTAAGCGGTTATGAATAGGATGGCTAATTCATGATCAAAAAACAGGGGTTTGA
>CAZPEE010000211.1:1174-4521 GCA_964585525.1 uncultured Cocleimonas sp. | reverse complement strand
TACTGACCTATGCATCTTTTAGCAGCAAAACCCGGCGGTTTCAGCGAAGATGAAGGCATTATCGACCTTGACCAGTCTGCGGGCGAGATTGTCATTTTATCCGCTGCAGATAGTTCCCTGGCGGCTTTGGCGCATGGCGTGGAAGCATTGCCGCTGGATTTTCCCGAGGTTCGTCTGGCGAACTGGTTACAATTGCTCAAACCGGCAGCGTTTGATTTATACCGTAGCAAAGTGCTTGATCATGCGCGTGTTGTGGTGGTTTCGATGCTGGGCGGTAAAAATTACTGGCAGTATGGTTTTGACCAGTTACAGGACTGGCTAACGCAGGGTGACGGGCGACATTTAATCATTGTGCCGGGGGACGATGCGCCTGACCCGGAACTGTTTTCAGGCAGTAGTGTGGGCAATGAGCAGGCATTTAAAGTCTGGCGTTATCTGCGTGAAGGTGGTGTTTTCAATGCGCGGGCGTTAGTCAGCTTTATTGGCAGTGAGTTTCTTTGCCATGATCTGGGCTATGCCGAGCCACAAGCCTTGCCAGATTGCCAGCTTTATATGCCTGCTGCGTTTTGCATCGACAATCCACAGCTTAAAGACTGGAAAGCGCGTTGGAAAGCCAAAGGCACAGGTGTCGATTCGGTCTGTATTGTGCTGTTTTACCGTGCACACCTGCAAAGCGCCAACAACCTGATGTTTGATCAGTTGATTGCTGTGCTTGAGGATACAGGTCTGTCGCCGCTGCCGGTTGCGATCAGCTCCTTAAAAGACCAAGGCTCTGTTGATTTGGTCAATCAAATGATTGAACAAAGCGATGCCCGCTTGATTTTGAACACAACCGGCTTTGCGTCCAACCGTACGCAGCAGGATTCGAGTCAATTTATTTCACCATTTACAAAAGAGATCCCGGTTTTGCAACTGGTTTTATCCAGCAGCAGCGAGGCGGACTGGCAGGATTATAAACAGGGTTTGCGCAGCCGCGATGTCGCGATGCAGGTGGTCTTGCCGGAGATGGACGGGCGTATTATCACCCGTGCAATCAGTTTTAAGGGCGAGGCGTACTATAGTAAGCGATGCCAGGTTTCGATTGTGGGCTATAAACTGCATCAGGAACGGGCTGCATTTGTCGCGCAACTGGCAAAGCGTTACTGCCAGCTTGCCAACAAGCCTAACCAGCAAAAACGTATCGCACTGATTCTGGCGAATTATCCCACCAAAGATGGCCGCATCGGCAACGGTGTAGGGCTGGATACACCCGCATCGACCATCAATATACTCAAGGCGATGCAGGCTGAGGGCTACCCGCTTGAGGATATTCCAAAAGATGGCGATGCGCTGATTAAAGCCTTGCTCGGTGCGGTGACCAACAACCCTAATACGCTACATCAGCTTCCATGCTGGCAGAGTATTGCGGTTGATGATTATTTGCAACATTTTAACGCCTTGCCAGAGTCCAGCCAGCAGGCGGTGATGCAACGCTGGGGTGATCCGCAAAATGATCCTAAAGTCAGGAATGGGCGCATTATGCTCTCGGGTATCCGCCTGGGTGAAACCTTTATCGGCATCCAGCCAGCGCGTGGTTTTAACCTGGATTTGCTCGCCAACTACCACGACCCCGACCTGATCCCACCACACAGTTATCTGGCCTATTATTTCTGGTTGCGGCATCGTTATCAGGTCGATGCGATTATCCACGTTGGCAAACATGGCAACCTGGAATGGCTACCGGGTAAGGGGCTGGGTTTGTCTGAAACCTGCTGGCCCGACATTGCACTGGGGCCGATGCCGCATTTCTACCCGTTTATTGTGAATGACCCCGGCGAAGGCGCACAGGCAAAACGGCGTACCCAGGCGGCGATTATTGACCATCTGATGCCGCCGATGACTCGTGCGGAGACCTATGGTGAGTTGGCAGAACTGGAAGGTCTGGTGGATGAATATTATCAGGCATTGGGTATGGATGCGGGGCGTGAAACCTGGTTACGCAAAGCAATTTTCAGGCAGTTGGAAGAAACCCATGTGCTGGAAGAACTCAAGCCTGATGCTGAAGAGGACGAGATTCTCAACGAGCTGGATGCCTACCTGTGTGAGATCAAGGAAGCACAGATTCGCCAGGGCTTGCATATTCTGGGTCAGTTACCGGATGAAGACAAGCTGGCGAATACGCTAGTTGCGCTGCTGCGCCTGCCACGTGGTGAAGCGACGACAGAGCAGGGGATTTTGCATAATCTGGCGCAGGATTTATCTCTGGAAAATATTGATCCGCTACAAACCAATACGGAAAAATGGTCGGCTGAGTTACCCGTGTGTTTACAATCTGTTAGCGATTCAGCTTGCCGCACTACGGCGGATGTGCGCGAGCGTTTGGAGCTGTTGGCATTGCAACTTGTCAGGGATTATGTGCTGGATAAGCACAACGGTACGCCACTACTGGATGACTTACACCGCACCCGTGAACAACTGGATTGGGTCAACAGCTCGCTTCATCCGGTTTTGAAACAAAGTGTGCATCTGGAAATAGATTCCCTGCTCGGTGGCTTATCGGGAAAATTCATCCCGCCGGGTGCCAGCGGCGCGCCGACACGCGGGCGGCTCGATACCTTGCCGACCGGGCGCAATTTTTTCTCTGTGGATAACCGTGCCATCCCCACGCTGGCAGCCTGGAAACTGGGTGAAAAATCCGCGCAAGCCTTGATTGAACGCCATTTACAGGAGCAGGGTGATTATCCCAAACAACTGGGTTTGTCGGTGTGGGGGACGGCTACCATGCGCACTGGCGGTGACGATATCGCGCAGGCCTTCGCCTTGATGGGCGTAAAACCCGTCTGGGCAACAGGCTCAAACCGAGTGATTGATTTTGAAGTGATTCCGACGATGCAGTTGGGTCGCCCACGGGTCGATGTCACCTTGCGGGTATCGGGTTTTTTCCGCGATGCCTTTCCCAATGTGATGAAACTGTATGATGCAGCAGTGCAGTCAATTGTGAGCTTTGATGATGTGGGTGAAGGCAATACCATCCGGCAACATATCGAAGCCCGCAAAGCCGCCTTGATTGCAACAGGCATGGATCAGGCACAGGCGCATCGCGAAGCCAGCTACCGCGTATTTGGCAGTAAGCCGGGAGCCTATGGTGCAGGCTTGCAAGGTTTGATTGATGAGCGTTGCTGGGAAAATAGCAGTGACCTTGCTGAAGCCTATTTAAACTGGGGCGGCTATGCCTACGGTAATCAAAAAGGCGATGGTGTGGCGCTTAAAAAGGAATTTCAGCATCGGCTGTCACAACTGGAAAGTGTCGTGCAAAACCAGGATAACCGTGAGCATGATTTACTTGATTCAGATGATTACTACCAGTT
>CAZPEE010000211.1:0-1074 GCA_964585525.1 uncultured Cocleimonas sp. | reverse complement strand
GAAAAGCACAACCCCAATGCACTCGAAGAAATGGCAGAACGCCTGCTGGAAGCGACCCAGCGCGGCTTGTGGCAAGAGCCGGGGGATAACGCGCAAGCCTTGCAGGATTTATTACTGGAAATGGATGAAAGGCAGGAGGGTTTGTAGTCTTTTTTGTCGTTGGCACGAAAGATGATTTGATAAATCGCAAAATCAGGAGTAGATTAGCTCTCTCTAATTTTCCCATGTTCAACTTTGTCACGTTATCCTTATCTATGAAGAAAATTTGCGCTTTTCTGTTAGTCTCGCTTGGCATGCTTACAGCCTGTAGCCATGCTCCCCCTCACAAAAATTCACAAAATTTTTTACAAAAACCGGGTCAGGAATCATCTAAATCAACGCTCCATGAGGTACCGGGAATGCAGTGTATTGCCAAAAATATTTACGTTGATTCCAGGATGCCTACACAACAAAGGCAGGAATTTTTACACATTGTTAGCCAGTCGAAAGATGAAATCTCCCGATTTTTTGGTGGTATGCAGTCGAACCCAAACATTTATGCCTGTGTGAGTAAGGCCTGTTTTAGCCAGTTTGGCGGGGTGCCTGCATTGGCCAAGGCAATCGGTGATAATACCGTGCTGCTTTCCTCCAAAGGACTTAACAAGGTGACACTAACGCATGAGCTGGCCCATGTTGAGTTTCATAAACGCCTGGGAAGTGCAAAAGCCTGGAACAAGGTTCCGATGTGGTTTGATGAAGGTCTGGCGGTTTTGGCTTGTAAAGATCCAAAACATAATAAGCCGGTGACGGGGATTCCATTGAAAAGCCTGACTAGCCAGAGTCAGTGGGTCAATGCGGTACGTGAACAGTTGCCAGCCTACAGCATTGCAAAACAGGCTGTACAAAGCTGGTATAAAACTGCCGGATCACGTGGCTTGCAGTCCATGATTTCCCGTATGCAAAAAGGTGATTCCTTTTCGTCAGCACTTTCTTTGGATTCCGGGTTACAGCGGCTTAGTGGTCTATAAAGAGTTTATTGTCTTTAGTTACCCAGGTATTTAGCCAGTATTTTTTGCCATTTATCCCCCTGCAGAA
>CAZPEE010000210.1:0-4536 GCA_964585525.1 uncultured Cocleimonas sp. | reverse complement strand
TTGCTGCGGGTTTTTTATGACATCACTCACCAGCCCCTGCTCGACAATTTTGCCATCTTTCATCACGGCGACTTCATCGGCTATGGTGGGGATGATAGATAAATCATGGGTAATGAATAAAAACGACATGCCGGTTTCGTCTTGCAGGTTTTTTAGCAAGCGTAAAACCTGGGCGCGCACAGATACATCCAGCGCGCTGGTGGGTTCGTCGCAAATGATCAGTTCGGGTTCGACGGCCAAGGCACGTGCGATACCGATCCGCTGGCGTTGTCCGCCAGAAAATTCGTGCGGGTAGCGGTGCATGTGTTCGGCTTCAAGGTCAACTTTAAGCAGCAGTTCTTTGATGCGTGCATCTTGGCCTGCCTTGTCTTTTGGCCCGACCTTCAGGCTGTTCATGCCTTCGCGGATAATCTCACCAATGGTCATGCGTGGGTTGAGTGCCGAATAAGGGTCCTGGAAAATCACCTGTATTTTGCGGCGGTAGGGTGTTAGTGCGGATGCATCCAGCGTCGTCAGTTCAATGCCTTCAAAGGTGATGCTGCCCGCGGTGATGTTTAATAAACTCAGGATTGCCATGCCAATGGTGCTTTTTCCGCTGCCTGATTCCCCCACCAGTGCAAGTGTTTTACCTTTGTGGATTGAAAGCGTTACACCGTCAACCGCTTTAACATGTCCGACGGTGCGCTGGAAAAGCCCCTTGCGAATCGGAAAATGCACCTTTAAATCAGTGATTTTCAGTAAGCTGGGTGCTGCTTCATGTGATTTTTCGACATGCTCAGGGATGGCATTTTTTAGCAGGCTTTTGGTATAAGGGTGTTGTGGGTTGGTAAAAAAGTGATGGATGTTGGCTGTCTCTACAATTTCGCCTTCACGCATCACGGCAACCTGGTCAGCCATTTCCGCCACCACACCCATATCGTGGGTGATAAACAGAATCGACAGCCCGCGTTGATCCCGGATTTGTTTCAGTAACGCCAGCACTTGCGCCTGTATGGTGACATCCAGAGCGGTTGAAGGCTCATCTGCGATCAGTAGGTCAGGCTCGCAGGCAAGCGCCATGGCGATCATCACGCGTTGCTTTTGACCGCCGGATAATTGGTGGGGATACCAGTCATAGCGTTGTTCGGCGTTTTTTAGCCCTACTTCCCGGAACAGGGAGATTACCTTGTCTTTTACTGCATTATCCTGCAAGCCAAGATGCAGGCGAATCACCTCGGCAACCTGTTCACCAGTGGTCATTACCGGGTTCAGTGCGGTCATCGGTTCCTGGAAAATCATGGCAATGGATTTGCCACGCACCTTTTGCATTTGCAATTCAGGGATGCTAAACAGCGATTGTTGCTTTAACAGGATATCACCTGAAGCAATCGAAATCGCATCGGGTAGCAGGCGCATGATTGCCAGTGCGGTCAGTGATTTGCCGCTACCGGATTCGCCGACCAGTGCAAACACCTCACCTGGGCGAATAGCAAAGCTGGTGGACTTTAATAGTTCCTTTGTGCCATCCCGTTCTTCAACCGTTAAGGTCAGGTCTTTCACGCTGAGGATGGGGGGGCTGGATTGATCCTGGCTCATGTGTTATTCCTCGGGTCAAGCACGGTCTGAATGCGGTCGGAAAACAGGTTTGCAGCAAGCACTAGCACAAACATAAATACAAAAGCAGAAAATAATGACCACCAGACCATTGGCTCGCGTGCCATCTCCAGACGCGCCTGGTTAATCATGTTGCCCCAACTGTGCATGGTTGGATCAACACCGACACCCACGTAGGAAAGCACCGCTTCGGCAAGCACCAGTCCGCTAAAATCGAGCACCACCGAAATCAGAATAATGTGCATCAGGTTAGGCATGATATGGCGGCGGATAATTGCCATTTTGCTTACGCCAAAGGCTTTTGCCGCAGTGACAAATTCGACCTGTGAGATTTTTAAGGTTTCTGCGCGTAACAGGCGGCAAAGCCCCGTCCAGCTGGTGATGCCAAGAATCAGAATCAGGAACACCAGCCGCAGGTCAGAGCGTTCCACGGTGGTTTCAAACCATTGTGGGTTATTGTCCATCATCACTTGCATCACCAGCACTGCAGCGGCAATCAGCAATACGCCGGGGATGGAATTGAGCGTGGTGTAAATATACTGGATAACATCATCGACCCAGCCACCGAATAACCCGGCGCTGATGCCGAGCAAGATCGCAACGGGTAGCATCACCAGTGTGGTGAGGATACCAATGAGTACCCCGGTGCGGATGCTTTTGAGGCTTTGGTAAAGTACATCACCGCCAACTTTGTCTGTGCCCAGTACGTGGTAATGGAAACTCATATAATAAAGCCAGGTAAAACAGATGATAATCGCGGCAAGGGTGAGGTAGGCAGTGCGCCAGGGAAGCCGGTCTTTTTCGTGGATGGCATGCGGGCTGCGTTTGCGCCAGAGGACATGCAGCCCGATAAGCATCGCACTGATACCCAGGCCTAGCAAAAGTGCAATCAGTGATTGCGTTAAAATACTATCCTGTTTACTCACATATTTTAAAGGTAGATATTGCTGGCTGGATACGCCGTTTTCATCAACTACGATTGACTTGGTGTATTCGTGAGTTGAAAAGGGGGCAGAATAGGTGCGTTCGGTATCTTTGATGCGGTGCTTGAAGAGTTGGTCAAGCAGGCTCACCATATCGCCCTGATAGTGTGTTTTTGTATCTTGCTCACCTGCTGGCGTTTTGCCATTTGGTTCAACTTCAAAGCGCATGTGTACGGAATCAAGCAGCGCAAAGAATAAATAAAATAGCAGAATCACCGCGCAGCTAATGGCAATTTTAGACTGGAAAATACTGCGCCACTGTTTCTTCACCTGTGGCGAACGGCCGATCACCCAGCCCCAGGCGATGAGTGAAAACACCAGCAACCAGACCATGATGTCTGTCCATAGGAAGCTGAATATCATGACAGTTTCACCCGTGGATCAAACAGGGTGTACGAAATATCGGTGAGGATCAGGCCGATGATATACAGCACCGCACCAAGAAATACCATCGACTTGACGATGGCAAAATCCTGCGAGTTAATGGCATCAATGGTGTAACTGCCCAAACCGGGAATGCCGAAAAACGATTCCATAATCAGGCTGCCCATAAACAGGGTTGGGATGACCACCACAACGCCGGTTAAAATCGGCAACATACCGTTGCGTAGCACATGACCAAACAGCACTTTAAGCTCGGACAAGCCTTTGGCACGTGCGGTACGAACGTAATCCTGGTTGATTTGTTCCAGAAAAATACTGCGATACCAGCGCACCCCGGAACCGATACCGGCGAATACGCCAATCATTACCGGCAGGATGACAAATTTGAGTCCGCTCCAGCCTGATTCAAAACCGGAAATCGGAACCCAGTGCCAGATTTTACTGAACAGTACCTGCCCCGCGATAATATAAAATAGCCCGGAAATTGACATAATCATGACAGCGACCACCATCATGCTGGTATCCAGCACCGAACCACGAAACAGTACCAGCAACAGTGCCAGTGAAATATTGGTAATCAGGGCGATAATAAAGGTGGGTAGCGCAATTTCCAGCGAGGGCCACATGCGCTGTTTGATGTCGTTGCCAATATTGCGTCCTGCGTCAGATGAACCAAAATCAAAGGCAAACAATTTCAGGGATTCCTGTACGAACAGTGTGTCGCTCAGCTTGTTCAGGCCACTTGCCTTGTTGTTGAAAAATAGTGGTTTGTCGTAGCCACGCTCAATTTTCCATGACTTTATTAATTCAGGTGTTACCTGCTTTGCACCGAGTTGCGCGCGTGCCATGTCATCCGGTGTGTTGACCATAAAAAACAGCACAAAGGTAATCAGGTTAACCCCTATCAGGATGGGAATAGCATAGAGAATGCGGCGGATAATATAGGCAAACATCAGGCGGCTTCCCCTCGGTTTTGTGTGGCTTGTTTTATGACAGCCGTTTGGCGAGCCTGATAAGCATGGTACAGTGGGTAGATGGAAAGCAAAATAAACAGTACGAATAACAGCAATGGCCAGATCACAGGCTGGTTCCATTTTGCCTGCATGGTAGCGCGTTTTTTGCCATCAATGCGTTTGTATTTCAAGGTGTTATTCGCCATCTGGTTGGGCCAGACATTATCATACCAGCTATGAAACAGCGCCAGTGATTTGGGATGAAAGCCCCATACCCAGGGAGCATCCTGTCTGGCAATGCTGAGCATTTTCTGGATTTTTTCAAGACGCTCAGGGGTACTCTCCATGGTCTTGATGTCATTGAACAGTTTGTCAAACTCAGGATTCTTATAATTGGCGCTATTGATGCCACTTCCATTGGTGTCGACTGCGGCATTTCCCCCGTAGAGCAGGAACAGGAAGTTTTCCGGGTCAGGGTAATCAGCATTCCAGCCCCAGGAGAAAATCTGTGTTTTTGCCTTGCGAACCTTGTCCTGGAAACGGTTGTAATCGGTGGCGCGAATCACCAGCTGAATGCCTATTTTGGCAAACTGCTTGCGATACCAATCCATTTCGGCGCGGTT
>CAZPEE010000209.1:0-4557 GCA_964585525.1 uncultured Cocleimonas sp. | reverse complement strand
CGAACTCGCAGCATCAGCTTGGAAGGCTGAGGTATTACCACTATACGACACCCGCAAATTTGGTGGTGGGGGGTGGATTCGAACCACCGAAGCTTACGCGGCAGATTTACAATCTGCTCCCTTTGGCCACTCGGGAACCCCACCAAAAACAAGCGCGCAATTTTGCGGCATTCGATTATCCGTGTCAACAGTTAAACACATAATTTTCACTGCATTTAATAAATTTCAAAGATCAGGTAGTCGAGCTGGTTTTCTCATAAAGCAAATCCCAAACGCCATGGCCAAGCCTCAACCCCCGCCTTTCAAACTTGGTTGTTGGCCTGGATTCTGGCTTCACAGAAAAAGGGGCTCCTGACAGCGAAACAAATTCTTTATGCGATTCCATAACCCCTGCCATATGCTCCGCATAAGGTTCCCAATCCGTTGCCAGATGAAATACTCCTCCTGGCCTAAGACGTGAAGCTACCAGCGACACAAAGTCCGCCTGAACAATTCTGCGTTTATTGTGACGTTTCTTATGCCAGGGATCAGGGAAAAACAACTGAACCCGCTCTAAAGAACCTGGCGGAATACGCTGTTTGAGAATCTCAACGGCATCATCATCCATCACCCGTATATTATCCAATTCATATTCCTGGATAAGATGAAGCAAACGACCCACCCCTGGCTGGTGCACCTCAATACCGATAAAGTTTATATGCGGTGAAGCTTTCGCCATTTCAGCCAGGGACATGCCATCACCAAAACCGATTTCAAGCGTAACCGGGGCATCATTCGCAAATAAATCCTGCAGATTCAAAACAGCATCACTTCGTTCAATACCATATACCGGCCAAAGTTCACGCAGCGCTTGCTCCTGCCCTCTCGTTAGCCGCCCCTGCCGAAGCACAAAACTACGTATCGGACGCATAAATTTATCTGGTGGTTTTTTTAACGCTCCTGACACATTATTTCCTTTGCTAATCATTGAAATAAAAAACTCACTAATTTACGTATAGTTTGTTATATTAGCAAACTATATTAGCAAACTATTATTTTTACAGGAACTTATGATTAATCATCCTGTCTTTTAAAACGCAAATACAAACCCTTTTTTTACATTATATCCTTGGAAGGAGAACAACATGAAATTACGAATTATACTTGCGACACTTGTAGCCGTTACTGCCCTTAGCGCTTGTGACAAGGCGAAAGATTCCGCTGAAGCAGCCAAAGAAGCGACTGGCAATGTAGCTGGCAGCGCTATGGATAAAGCAAAAGAAGCAGCTGGAAATGCTGTTGACTCTGCTAAAGACGCAGGAAAATCTGCCATGGAAGCAGGCGGAAACTTGACTGATGCAGCCAAAGAAGCGGCGACCGCAGCTAAAGATACCGCTGTTGACGCAGTAAAAGATGCAGCTGGCGCAGTGACCGAAAAAGCAGGTGATGCCGTTGATGCAGCAAAAGATGCCGCTGGCAATGCAATGGATAACGCCAAAGAAGCAGCAGGCGACATGAAAGACAAAGCGGTTGATACTGCAAAAGATGCTGCTGAAAAAATGACACACTAAGTCAGCAGAAAAAAGCAACATTATCCGGGGAGCATGGTGAATCATGCTCCCCGTCTTTAATACCCGAACTACCCCACAAAAATACCCACAATCAATCTTTCAGTGATTATCCTGCAATCCCTTCATAACAACCATAAAACCATCAAGCCTCTCACTTAACATGCTTGAGCGCCCGGCTCCACGCAGTACCTTCAATACTTTCTCTTTCATATCAGGCAACATCATCAGATCAATTATCACCGCATTAAAGGCCAGCTGATTCTGCAAGGCTAACTTTTCAAGAAACAGGCTAAGTAAACCCTCATTCTCAAGGTCTACCCAGGAACGACCAGAAATAGCCACCAGCACCTCAATCTCTTTTGAAAAAGAGGACGCTAAAACTTTTTTAAGTATTGCTATTCGAACTGTCTCTATTTGACTCGCCGAAATTGCCCTCACTAATGCAGCAACCAGGGACACTTCAATAGTACCATTATCAGGGTTATTTTTCGCAAGCTCCCGTTGTAAGCGCTGAATCAAAGCATCAACCAACATCCTTTGCAGGAATACATTCTCTAATGCATGAGAAAAACTTTCCAGCGGCATGTTTGGCATATGTGCTATAGCATCAAGCAACAAGGCTTCATTATCTTCTTCATCCAAACGTGCAACCACATCAGCAATTCCCTGCAAA
The DNA here is from genome assembly GCA_964585525.1 of uncultured Cocleimonas sp. GTDB lineage: Bacteria > Pseudomonadota > Gammaproteobacteria > Thiotrichales > Thiotrichaceae > Cocleimonas. Next base: position 2,334 of record CAZPEE010000209.1, on the reverse strand, counting down.
CCCAAAAATTGCCACTGTTCATAGCCTAAAGCACCCGCCAAATACTCACGGGTAGCTTGATAATAAGGCGATGCACCCTGCCCCAATTCTTTACTTGCCAAGGCATGGAACATTGCCAGGCGATCTTCACGAGGCTTGAAAGCAAAAGGCGACTCACCAAGCTCATCCATAATCGCATTGTTTTTTTGTTTAGCCTGTATATTTTTCCCCGCCTGCCCAAGCAATTCAATCAAAAAGGCATCCCTTGCCTCCTGTTTTAAATAGCCCAGCTCATCAACAGGAAACTGCAAGAACCAGATAACCGCTTCTGATTCGTTATCAGGCTGCCAAATCAACAAAGCTAACCAGGCTTTTTGCTGAAAAGGGAAAGGGTAAAGCATTTGCTGGTCTTCGATTTGCTGAAACTGTCCTTTTGACAAGGGTAAAATTTTCCGCCCCATCTCATAAACGCGGTAATCAAATCCTCCCGTTTGGATAAAATGTGTAATGCTATCGAATTTTTGTACTATTTTTGCCATAGTTTTTTGTATTGAATGACGCTAAGTCATTTGTCGAACCAGAAAAATCGGGCATAATCGCATATCTTTAGAGTAATTCCCATCGAGTCATGTCGTATTATAAAAACCACGTATTTTTTTGCACCAACCACCGCGAAGACGGCAGCCAGTGTTGCGCACAACATAACGCACAGGAAATGCGCGACTACATGAAAAAACGCAGCAAGGAACTCGGCCTGGTTCGCTCTGGCGAGGTACGGGTCAATACCGCAGGCTGCCTCAACCGCTGCGAGCAAGGCCCGGTGATCGTGATTTACCCGGATGAAACCTGGTATACCTTTGTTGACAAAGAAGATATTGATGAGATCATCGAAGAACACCTTGTCAAAGGCAATATCGTAAAACGCTTGTTGATTGATTCACAAATTTAGGCGGCTAATTTGACCCTTGAAAGATTAAAGTTATACGCTGAACTGGTACGACTGAACCGACCCATTGGCATTTACCTGTTACTCTGGCCAACCCTCTGGGCGCTGTGGTTTGCATCCAAAGGGGTTCCTGATATCAAAATACTCTTTATTTTTGCAGCAGGTGTCGCCTTGATGCGTTCAGCCGGTTGCGCTATTAACGATTATGCCGACCGGGATATAGATTTACACGTCGCACGAACCAAAGATCGCCCGATCACATCCGGGAAGATCACGCCACAAGAAGCCCTGGGCGTATTTGCTGTTCTTGTATGCATCTCATTTTTGCTCGTGATCCAACTCAATAAAAGCACCATCCTGTTATCGGTCGTTGCCGCCCTGCTCGCAGCGACTTATCCCTTCATGAAACGCTACCACTACTTTCCACAGGTACATCTTGGTGCTGCATTTGCCTGGGCAATTCCTATGGCCTATACCGCCATCACACAAAACCCGCCACCACTTGACGCCTGGCTTTTGTTTGCCGCTGCACTACTGTGGACAACGGCTTACGACACCCAATACGGCATGGTAGATCGGCAAGATGATGTAAAAATCGGCGTCAAATCCACTGCCATTTTGTTTGGCAAGTACGACAATTTCATCAACGGCTCATTGCAACTACTCTCACTGATATTAATAACCGTAGTCGGCATACTCAACCAGCGTGGGCTCATTTTTAATACCAGCATCCTGATTGCCGCAGGCCTCGTTATTTATCAACAACACTTAACCAAAGACAGGGTACCTGAACAATGCCTGAAAGCCTTTTTAAACAATAATTGGCTTGGACTGGTGATATTTATCGGCATTGCCCTGGATTTTTTAGTAACATCACGCCCACACTAACCAACCCGTAATAATCTTATGACCGAAAGACAAAGCTCCTTCACTTACGAAGAACTGATTCAATGCAGCCAGGGAGAAATCTTTGGCGAAGGCAATGCGCGCCTACCCGCCCCACCCATGCTCATGATGGATCGCATCCTGGAAATCAATGCCGATGGCGGCGAATTCGGCAAAGGACAAATGATTGCCGAGCTGGATATCAAGCCAGAGTTATGGTTTTTTGAATGCCATTTTCCCACAGACCCAGTGATGCCAGGCTGCCTGGGCCTGGATGCCATGTGGCAACTGATCGGCTTCTACCTCGGCTGGTTAGGTAACCCTGGGCGCGGACGCGCACTGGGTTCTGGAGAAGTGAAGTTTTTCGGACAGGTACTACCAACCGCCAAAAAAGTCACCTATAAAATCGACCTGACACGCGTGATTCAGCGTAAATTAGTAATGGGTGTCGCCAATGCCACCATGGAAGTAGACGGCAAGGAAATTTACTCCGCCAAAGATTTAAAAGTTGGACTGTTTACCTC
>CAZPEE010000208.1:0-4635 GCA_964585525.1 uncultured Cocleimonas sp. | reverse complement strand
TTCCTCATCCCAACCTACACGATGAAATATTAAAAATTTAAAGGTTAGAAAACTATGTCACAAACAGCTATGTCACAAACAGCTATGTCACAAACATATGATGTCGCAGTCGTCGGTGCAACCGGTGCGGTAGGTGAAACGATGCTGGAGATTCTGGCGCAACGTGATTTTCCGGTGGGAAATGTTTACGCACTGGCAAGTGAGCGCTCGGCGGGTAAGCGGGTTGCGTTTGGTAATAAACAATTGGTGGTTGAAGACCTGGCTACCTTTGATTTTAGCAAGGTGCAAATTGGTTTGTTTTCACCGGGCGCATCCATCTCGGAAAAATACGCACCGATTGCGGCGCAGGCAGGTTGTGTGGTGATTGATAATACCTCGCAATTTCGTTATGACGATGATATTCCGCTGGTGGTGCCAGAGGTTAACCCGCATGCCATTGCTGAGCATACGAACCGTGGCATTATCGCCAATCCTAATTGTTCGACAATCCAGATGCTGGTTGCATTAAAACCATTGCATGATGCCGCCAAGATTACGCGTATCAATGTATGTACCTATCAGGCGGTTTCCGGTTCCGGCAAGCCCGCGATTGAAGAACTGGCAAGCCAGACGGCGCAACTATTAAACGGCAAGGAAGCCGATGTTAAGGTTTATCCAAAACAAATTGCCTTTAATGTATTGCCGCAAATTGACGTGTTTCTGGAAAACGGCTACACCAAGGAAGAAATGAAAATGGTGTGGGAGACGCGCAAGATTTTTGAGGATGATGATATTTTGGTGAATCCTACCGCGGTGCGCGTGCCAGTTTTTTTTGGTCATTCCGAAGCAGTGCATATTGAGACGCGTGATAAACTCACAGCAGAACAGGCCAGGGCATTACTGGAAAATGCCGAAGGTGTTGTGGTGCTGGATACCCGTGAAGATGGTGGCTACCCAACAGCTGTTACCGAAGGCGCGAATAATGACCCGGTTTATGTGGGTCGTATCCGTGAAGATATTTCACATTCGAATGGGCTGGATATGTGGGTCGTGGCTGATAATGTGCGCAAAGGCGCAGCTTTGAATACGATTCAAATTGCTGAGGTTTTGATTCGGGATTATTTGTAAAATACCCGTATACTTTCAATAATTTAGCAGTTAATCATCAAAATCTGGTAATTATCTGCTATAAATTATAAAAATAATGCTTTGTTCAGTTTTGATTAATCCGTTATTTGATATAAATAGCACACTACCGGATTTTTAGGAGTTCGGGAACATTTTAAAATGATGTTTGTTTTTCATTTTTAATGTTTTTTTAACGATATTTATGTGATCAACAAAAAGAAAAATAATTTCGGTCACCACTGAATTTTAAGGATATTGTTCCCTGTTTTTAGGAGCAAAGAACGGATTCGACGGTGCTGTAAAAATAAAAATAGGGGAATAATAAGTGAATAAGAAAGCCTTGAGTCTAGCCATTACTTTGGCGATGGCCTTTCCAACAGTTTCACACGCGCTTGGTTTAGGCGATATACAATCTAACTCGCATTTGAATCAGCCTTTTAGGGGCAAGATTCCAGTATTGTCTGCATCACCTGCAGAAGTCAAAAGCATGCGTATTCGTATCGCTTCACCTGAAGTGTTTAACCGGGTTGGCATAGATCGTCCTTCCTTTTTAAACAACATTCGTTTTAGGCCGACTATTCAAAACGGTCGTCCAGTGATTTTGGTGAGTTCATCTCAGCCTATCCATGAGCCTTTTGTTAATTTCTTATTGGAAGTTAACTGGTCTAAAGGTCAACTATTAAAAGAATATACAGCACTACTTGATCCACCTGTATTAATGCAGCCAGGGACTGCCGTTGCCAGCAATAGGGCAGGTGTTAGGCCTGAGCCTGGTTACGATGTTGGTTATAACCAGCCAGCAGCACGCCAACCCCAGGCACGCCGTCAACAACAACGCCGCATTGTTCGTGCGCCAGCCAGACGCCCGGCAATTCGTCATGCAGCGCCTAACCGTCATGTTGCAGCAGCACCTGCCAGGAGCAGGACTTACCGTGTAAGAAGTGGTGATACCTTATTTAAGGTTGCCAAGAAACTGGGTTACCGTGGTGTGCGTACCGAACAAATGATGGTGGCTTTGTTTGAAGCTAATCCAAAAGCTTTCCGCCGGAATAATGTGAATATTTTAAGGAAAGGCGCGTTGATGAAACGACCACCTATCCAGCATGCTAAAAGCATTAGCTATCGTGCAGCCAAAAGACAAATTGCATCACAAACAAAGGCCTGGAGAAAATACCGTACCGAGTTAGCTGGTAAATCAGGCAAGTCGGTTAAATCAAGCCGTGTAGCCAGTAATAATCAATCTGCAAGATCGCAGGCACTTGATAAGGCAGGCAAAGGGTCAGATTTCCAGTTTAAGGTTTCTGGTAGCAAAGGCGGTGTCGTTACCGATAGTAAAGTATCAGGAAATGCAACGGTTGCCGAGTTGAAAAAGCAACTTAGCATGGCAAGTGAATCACTCGCATCAAAAACCAATGAGAATTCAGAATTAAAATCCCGTGTTGCAGAGCTTGAATCATTACTGCGTAAAAAGAACCGTTTGATTACGATTAAAAGCGAGCAATTGTCGGAATTACAAGCCCGTCTGGGTGGTGCTACACCAAAAGCAGGTGCTACTGAAGGGGCGAAAACAGCGGTTGTGGAGCCTATTGATGAAGGCACCGAGATTGCGGGTATTGTTGATAATCAGCCTGGAAATGAGGCTGGGCAAGTTGTACGAGCTGCACCTGAAACACCGGCAACGCCTCAACCTGTTGAAGCACCAGTTGAGGAAGCACCCCAGGTAGCACCAGAACCTGTTGAGCCTGTAACAGCGACTTCACAAGGTGATGATGAAGGTATCCTTGGCATGCTTGCCGACCCAACCCTGATTGCAGGTGGACTGGGTGCAGGTGGTTTGTTGCTCGGTGGCCTGTGGTATATGAAGCGCCGTAAAGAAAAGCATGAATTCGATGAAGAAGAGCTTGATAATTTTAACCTTGATCCTGATATGAGCGAAGATTCAGCTTTTGCAACTGATCTTGGTTCTGAAAATCATTCTCCGTTAACGGATGAATCACCAACCCAGTCAGATGAGTTTACAACAGCTGATTTTGGCGAAGATAAAATGTTTGCCGATTCAACTGCGAAAACGGTCGACCAGGATATCTCTCCAGAAGGTGAAAGCAAGGAAGAAAATATCCTTCAGGAAGCCGATGTTTACCTGGTGTATGGCTTACATGACCAGGCGGAATCAGAACTTAGGAAAGCTATTGAAGAAGAACCTGATAATCTTGCCTATCGCGCAAAATTAATCGAAAACTTCAAGGCAGCCGGCGATAAAGAAGCGTTTGAAAAAGAAGCCAGAATCTTTAGTGAAATGAAAGGTGCTGACAAAGACAAATACTGGGAGAAAATTTCCCAGTGGGGTAAAGAGCTGATCCCTGATAATAGTCTTTTCTCTGGAAAGCTCCAAACGGCTAGTGAAAAAGCTGATACTGGCGAACAAGGTAAAAGTGGTGTAGCCGGTCTTGCTGCCGGAGCAGCGGCAGCAGCAGCGGGCCTTGCGGTAACAGCGGGTAAAGCAAGCCCGGAGAAAGATACAGATGCGGCACAATTCAGTGAAGACCTGGAAAATGTATTTGATGACGATGGTTTAGACGATTTAAACCTGGATGCGGTGCTGAGTGATGAAACAGATGATGTTGAATTAGGCACAAGCGATGCGGATGATATGGACCTGGCTAGTTTTGATCTTGACCTTGATAACAACCTTGATAACAACAATGATGACAGCAACAACGATATTCAATTTGTTACCGATGTAGCTGCTAGCGAGGTTAAGGAAGGGGCAACTGAAACGTTAGCAGACCTGAATGCTGATAACACTGTTGATGATTTTAATTTTGATGAAAAGTTCGATGATAAACTCACTGCAGACAGTGATGACCTAACAGACAATGTTGCAGATACGGTTGCTGATAACAGCCTTGATATGCCTAATTTGAACCTGGATGTAGATGCAAAAGATTTTGATAAACTGATGCCAGATGATCATGCTTACAAGAAAGTTGAAGCAGAACAGGCATCGGCAGATGAAGATAATCTACTGGCTGATTTTGACGATAACCTTTCATTCCTTGATCTTGAAGACAATGGTGAAGTGATTGAAGAAACTCAAATCAGCACCAAGCTTGACCTGGCAAAAGCCTACATTGACATGGGTGATATAGAAGGTGCCCGTAATACGCTGGAAGAAGTTATGCAGGAAGGCAATGACGAGCAAAAGCGTCAAGCTGAAGAGCTACTTCAACAGACAGGTTAATTTGCTTGATTTAATTGATTAGCTATAAAAAAAACCGGGCTTGTCCCGGTTTTTTTGTGTCTGTCATTTATCCGTTCACGTTATAATCCGCTGCTATGATCCTAGAATCCTCAGTTGGGCAGGGTAAAGTGTATGGCTGTGGTGGTGCAGGGCTAGGCGTCTGACCACTCGCGAGTGGTCAGACAACAACGCCATGCGCCATCACAGCTATGCAATTTACTCTGTAGCGCCGTTCACCCTATGAGTGAGTTCTGCTAAAGCATTAATTTTCATATAATTCATTATGT
>CAZPEE010000207.1:0-4654 GCA_964585525.1 uncultured Cocleimonas sp. | reverse complement strand
AAAGCTACTTTCGTTAGGGTAAAACAACCTTGTAGTCAGTTAAAACATTTGCTTTTAACTGTTATTTGTATTCGGCTAGCCCATTTGTATAATGAAACGAATTTCATGTAACAGGTAAATTGTATGCTCATGTCCATCGCTCTTGCTCTTCACGTTTTGGCCTTTACCGTCTGGGTTGGCGGCATGTTTTTTGCCCATCAGGCGTTACGCCCTGCTGCGGTTAGTACGCTAGACCCACCCACGCGCCTGCGTTTATGGTCAGCAACCTTCAAACGTTTTTTCCCCTGGGTCTGGATTAGCATTCTACTGGTGCTCGCCAGTGGGCTATGGATGATGTTGCAATTTCCCAAGCCCCCTATTTTCGTGCATATCATGCTGGGGCTTGGTGTCATCATGATGCTGATTTTCCTGCATGTTTTTTTCGCACCCTTTTCCAAACTAAAAAAACATATCAAAACGGAGAACTGGGAAGCGGCCGGTAATTCATTAAATCAAATCCGTATGCTGATTGGGATTAACCTGTCGATTGGATTGATCACGATTGTCATTGCAACCGTGGGTAAGTTTTTTATCTGAGTGTTATCTAACAATTCAGTAAATTTCAAATAATAAAAAGGACGCTAGATGCGTCCTTTTTATGTTCCAGATATTTTAAGGGCTAGCTAAGCTGACTCATAATGTCTTCCGAGATGTCGTTTATCGCTTTGGTTCCATCAACAGAGATAACCTTGGTATCGCCTTTGTTCTTGAAATAGTTGACCGCAGCCATGGTGCCAGTCTTGTCATCATAATAGATATCATGGCGCTTGTTGATGGCTTCTTCATCCTGGTCGTCGGCACGGGTTGAGAGCTTTCCACCACATACGCGACAGACTAATTCACCGTCTTTCTCGACTGGCTTGATTGCCTCAAACGCAATATGGTTTGGATGGTTGTTATCATTTTCACACAGGCGGCGACCCATGATCCTTTCTTTGGCGGTATCACGATCAAGCTTGATTTCAATAATCGCATCCAGTGCCATACCGGATTCCTGTAGTGCCTTATCCAACGCTTCTGCCTGCACCAGTGAGCGCGGGAAGCCATCCAGCAACCAGCCTTTTTCTTTGGATTTTTCCAGTGTTTCCAGAACCATCGGAATGGTAATTTCATCAGGAACCAGGTCGCCGCTGTCTATGTAGGCTTTTGCCTTCATGCCAAGTTCGGTGCCGCCCTTGATGTGCTCGCGGAAAATAGCGCCAGATTCAATATGATCCAGACCCAGTTTTTCCTTGACGATAGCACCCTGTGTGCCTTTACCACTTCCATTTGGGCCAAATGCCAGAATATACATTGTTTGCTCCTTTAGTTTTGGAATAAAAATAGTGAGATGAATCGTATCATCTTAAAATACTCAACCCCAAATTACTAGGCATCATGAGCAGTAAGACTTGATCTGATAACTATTAACCTCCAAAAACTAACAATTAAGCGGTTTCAACTACCCGTTCCAGCAATCTGGCTGAGCGTTTATCAATCAGCTCAAGCAGCTCTTTGAGCGGTTCATTTTCACAATCGGCGAATGGTTTATCTTTGCTCAACTGCTTTGCCTTGTTATGGATACTGGATGCCAGGCGTTTTGTTTCGCGTTGCAACATTTTTTCAGGGACGCCAAGTGTCTCGCAAAACCGTTGCCAATGGCGTTTCATGATCCATTCGGGACGGTTTTCCCCACCGATTTTCATGCTAAGGCGGTCAGTCAATGCGGGGTAGATTGCTGTACAGATCAAATCATAAAATGGCGCCAGTTGCGGGTTCGGATGATGCTTTGGGTACAACAGTGAAATGTTTTTGCCATGTGCATCGGCATTGCCGATCAGAAAATTAAACAAGGCCCATTGCAACAGTGTTTTCTTGTCGGCGGCCGGGCGTTGGCTGTGTTGTTCTATCACCTCCCGGCAGGCAGCAAAACCGGGGCCACCTTCGCTTTCGTATTTATTAAACGGCACGATACCCAGGGCCTGGCAGAAATCTTCCTGATGCAGACGTTTTCCCTGTTCGCGGTCATAGCGCTCAATCAACAAAATGGTTTGATCCTGAATATGCCGCAACTCAACCTCTGCAACCGGTAAATCACAGGCTTTTGCCAGCTTCATGCAAAATGCTTCATTAATCACCAGGTTGGGAATGTATTCGTTATCGGGTTTCAGTATATGGCTGGATGCAGTTTGCCCCAAGGGTAATGCGATAGCATCGTTTTTATAAATAACCGGCAGTTTATTCTGCGCACCCGCAAGCGACAGGCGTAGCGCCTCACCCTTATCAAAATCCTCTGTATTGGCAAGAAACGGATGCGTTTTGAGTTTTTCCAGCACATAGAGCAAATCTGTTTCATTTAAATACCTGGCTTCATTGGAACCAGGTGCAGGGATGTTTTCGTCGGGGTATAGGCTAATTGCACCTGCCACATCGCCACCGACAACTTCCAAAAGGCCAAAATCATTTTTCTCGGAAATACCCAGTTGCATTGCCAGTTTATCGCGCAAATCGCCTTCTGGAATCAGGTTTGAAAAGAACGCATAAGAGACATCATGTGGTAACGGGGAATCACTTAACGGTAGCGAGCATGACAAGGCAAACGCACTATCTGACTGAAGCCACTGCGAATCATAAGCAAACTGGTACTGATGATTGGCTTCGATACTGAGTGTGCCAACCCGCAGCTCACCATAAAAAACATACAGGATTTTTTCTGTGGCCTTCATCGTGATGAAACGCTCATCTGCAAACCAAGGTTGCGTAAAACCAGCATCACCTTATCAAAGTGCAACGTTGGTTTGCCATTTTCCAGCTCTGACAAAAACCGCGTGCCAATCTGGCAAAGCTCCGCCAGTTCAGTCTGGGTCAAGCCATCCTGTTTGCGTTTTGCTTTAACCAGTTTGCCAATATCCTGTGCCGAATGCACAATATTACCGTTCGGGATTATTTTGTTCATGTTAGATGCTAACCACTATTTTATTACCGATCGGTAATATTATACAGTGTTTGTCATCAAATGATAGTTTTATTACCGAACGGTAAAAACAAGGCTAGCCCGGATGTTACATGAAGGGCTATCCTCCGCCTTTATGAAAATATTGAAAAAAGCGTTTTAAAAACTGTTCTTTTTGTCTGTCACCCTGACTTTGGATGTCAAAAACAACCTGCAAAACAGGAAGGCTCAACATGGCAATGTTTCGCGGAGGGGCGCTTGAAACGCTAATGTTTACAGAGAAATCCTCAGATGACGTTATCATCCATTGCGTGCTACTCACATCTTTGCATTGATAGCCGGATTGTTGACCGATAAATTGACCGTGCAAGGTTTTGCAAAACTCATCAAGGGTGTAGCCCATTTCATAGGTGTGCTTACCCACCGGCAACAGGTGGCCAGATTGAGAGTACATCACGTGCTTTTAATGGATGTTTATCACGTTCATCACAGACAAATTTGCCATTGACCAATACGATATGAGCCGATTCTGCCGGTATCTTGTAAGCATCAATCACATCTTGTACGACTGCATCGTCAGCAACCTTGATTTCACGGCGAAAGCGCTCTTTGCCAGGTGGTAGCAAGTGCATTAAAGAAGCATAAAGTTCGAGGTACATTTTCATAAAGCAGTTTTTCAGGCAAGTTCAGGCCAGGTTTTCCAATGTGTGTGTTGATGCCAGGTAGGCTTCCATCAAACGCGTGGGATTATCCATTAAACGTTCTTTCCAGTCTTTTAGATGTGTCTTGCTTTCAATCAAACCACGGATCACGCCGATATGCTGTGTCATGCCCAGTGTACTTGCACCGATTAACAGATCGTCATTGTCACCCGTACCAAAACGCAAATTCAGGTATTTGTAGGCTTCAGGATCATAAATTTCAACACTATCACCGCCGTCAACGCCCATCCATAAACCAAACGAATGCGAAATCAAACCCAGCGTATCGAGTACATTCATATTGATATTGCCCTGGTGTTCAACCTGCCTGCCAGCCATATTCAGCGCAGCAATGCGCCCATGGTCAACGGCGGTGGGCTGGATAGCCTGCACCTGATATTCACCCGTAGATAAATCTTTTGCCTGTGCCACATCACCCGCTGCATAAATATCAGCCACGCTGGTTCGCAGGTACTGGTCAACCACAATACCATCTTTGGTTTTGATGCCGGAACCGTTTAAAAAAGCACAATTTGATTTGACTCCCGTTGCCGTGATAAGCAAATCAGCAGGCAGGCTTTTACCGTTATCCAGAGTCACAAGCAGGCCGTCGCCATCCTCATTAATGGCCGTTATTCTGGTACTGGTAAGTACATTAACACCCTGGTCAACACACCATTTTTTCAGCAAGCCACCGGCCTTTTCATCCATCATGCGGGGCACCATGCGATCCCCCATTTCGATCACACTCAGGTTAACACCACGCAGTTTAAGGGATTCCAGGATAATACAACCGATGAAACCCGCCCCCATTAACACCACGTTAGCGCCTTGCTTTGCCAACGATACGATTTGCCGGGCATCTTCCAGTGTCCAGCAAGAATGCACCCCCGGTAAATCAATGCCTTCAATGGGAGGAGCGACGGGATAAGAACCTGTGGCAATAAGTAATTTGTCATAGGACAGGCTTGAACCATCATCA
>CAZPEE010000206.1:0-4655 GCA_964585525.1 uncultured Cocleimonas sp. | reverse complement strand
ACAATAGCATCTCAGCAATAGCAGGATCGTCTTCGACGATAATTATTTTTGGCATGTGATTAAGCTTAGCACAATGCATCACAACTTCTTTCTCTCATTGCACAACACTAAGCGCCGCATACACAGCCGGGCCATATAATGCGGTACGGTCATTCAGTATAACCCGCACGGGGATTTTCTCCAGCAAGGGCCGCATCCGCCCTTTGGCTAAAAAAGCGTCAATAAAATCATCTTTCTTCAGCCAGTCGAGTATCTTGGGCGCAATGCCGCCACCAATATAAAGCCCACCGCTAGCCATATGTTTTAGCGCAAGGTTGCCTGCTTCTGCGCCATATAAACGCACAAATAATTCCAGCGCCTCTTCGCAGACATCATCTTTTTGTGCTTGCGCTGCGATAGAAATTGCCGCAGCCGGATCACCATTGCGCATCGCCTCCGCCAACCACGCGGGTACATCAATGTTCCCCTGGTAACGCAAAAAATCATGGATATTGACCAGGCCCGGCCCGGCAAGCACCCGCTCCCAGCTAACATGCTGGTATTTTTTTGCCAAAAAACGTAACAATTCTATCTGCTGTTCGTTTGCCGGACTAAAATCAGTATGCCCACCTTCGGTAGAAAAAGGCCGCAGAGAATCACCATCAAAATACATACCAGCCTCACCCAGCCCAGTGCCTGCGGCAATCACAGCTGCATTACCGCTGGCATCAGTTGCGCCGGGGTATAATTCATAAAAATCCTCCGGGTCAAGTGCGCGGATACCCCAGGCGTTTGCTTCAAGGTCATTTAACAGGGATACAGGCTTAATCGAAAAACGCTCAGATAATTCAGCCGCATTTATGTGCCAGGGCAGATTGGTGGTTTTAACCGTGTTGTTCTGTACCGGCCCGGCAATACCAAAACAGGCGGCTTCGACAGGCTCATTATGTTGCTTTAAAAATGAACCGATTATAGCGCGCAACGATGCGTGCTCCTGGCTACGGTAAGTCTCTGTAACACGCGCTTCGACATGGTTGCCTTGCACGTCGAAAATGGCAAGACGGGTCTTAGTGCCACCAATATCGCCAGCCAGAACGCGAATAGGAGTCGGTTTATTCACAAGAGATACCCTCCGTTAGCTTTTGTTCACAGAAGCAGTTCTTCAAGCCTCCCAACAGGATACCTTTTACTCACAACACACGTGGTTTTATTTTTTCTGGTTCGTCCTCATTGTGAAACAAACTGATAAAAACTAAAATGGTCGCACCCAGTGTAATTGCAATATCCGCCACATTGAAGGTGGCAAAATGCCAAAATCCATCTTGCCATTGGCTCAGCAAAGGCAGCTTAAAATTAATATAAAAGTCGATAAAATCAATCACGCGGCCATACATGACGCGGTCGATCAAGTTACCCACGGCACCACCAAGAACCAGCGCCAGTGCAATCGCTGTCCAGGTTTCATTATTTTTTAATTTACGAATCCAGAGAACAATCAAGCCACTCACGACCAGTGCCAGGATCGCAAAAAACCAGCGCTGCCAGCCGTTTTGATCGCCCAGCATATTGAACGCTGCGCCATAGTTATATGCCAGCGTCAGGTTAAAGTGTGGAAAAACGGGGATGATTTCGGCAGGCTCAATCATCGCACCATTCACATATTTTGCGCCTTCGATTTGTGCTTCGGCCATCCACTTGGTGAGCTGGTCAAAAAACACCACAAGAATTGAAACCCATAACCATTTAAGCATAATGACGCGCCTCGCCTTCACCGCTTCCGCTGTTTTTGTGAAGAATCGCTTCTACGTTTTTGATACAGCGTCCACATAGTTCCGGGTGTTGCGGGTCGCTACCCACATCTTGCCGATGATGCCAGCAACGTACACATTTTTCATGGCTGGATGCTTTCACAGATAACCAGACACCATCCACATTCTCACCTTCTGCAGCTACGCTACCGGCAGGTTGTGAATCGGCTTTTTCAACCTTTGCTTCTGAAGTAATCAGTACAAAACGTAGCTCATCATCCAGTTTATGCAGCGCTTCAAACGTATCGCCCGATGCGTAAACGGTAACTTCTGCATTCAATGACGAGCCGATTGAACCCTCTTTGCGTAACTGCTCTAGCTGTTTGCTCACCGCGATACGCACCGCGAAAATTTTATCCCACTCAGCGCTACTGATTGCTTCATTTGCATCAAGCTCAAACAGTTGATCGTACCATTGTGTTAGCAACACATAATCGGCAGGTTTATCGCCGTCCTGATAAATCGAATCCCAGATTTCCTCGCCGGTAAAGCTCAAGATCGGCGTCATCCAGCGCACCAGTGCTTGCAGAATATGATAGGCCGCCGTTTGCGCCGAGCGCCTCGCCTGTGATTTTGCCGGCATGGTGTACTGGCGGTCTTTGGTGATATCCAGGTACAGGCTGCCCATATCAATGGAGCAAAACTTGAGCAATTCCTGGTAAACCAGATGGAATTGCATCTCATCATAGGCTTTGATTATTGTGGCTTGCGATTGCGCCGCACGGGCAACTGCCCAACGATCCAGCGGCAGCATATCCTGTGGCTTTAGCAAATCTTCTGCGGGGTTAAAATCACTGGTATTTGAGAGCAAATAACGTGCGGTGTTACGGATACGGCGATACGCATCTGCGGCACGTTTCAAGATTTCATCCGAGGCGGTGATCTCACGTGAATAATCGGATGATGAGACCCACAGCCGTAAAATATCTGCACCCAGATTATTCATCACCTTCTTCGGTGCGATGATATTACCCAGCGATTTGGACATTTTTTTGCCATCGGCATCCACCACAAAGCCATGCGTCAGTACATTTTTGTAGGGCGCTTTACCCTTCATTGCAACCGAAGTCAGCAAGGATGACTGGAACCAGCCACGGTGCTGATCCGATCCTTCCAGGTACAAATCAGCAGGCGAATGCAGGTTGTCGCGACGATCCAGCACCGAATAATGTGTCACACCAGAATCAAACCAGACATCCAGCGTATCAGTAACTTTTTCATAATCGCTGGCATCCTCAGAGCCATCAGCAGAAAAAGAACCAATTAACGCTTCGGCAGAGGTGCTATGCCAGTATTCGATACCTTCCTGTTCAATACCCGCAGCCACTTTTTCCATAATCGACTGCGTATCTGGATGCAGTTCCTGCGTTTCCTTATGGATAAACAAGGGAATCGGCACGCCCCAGAAACGCTGCCGCGAGATACACCAGTCGGGCCGGCCTTCAACCATTTTCCGGATACGGCTCTCACCCCAGTCAGGCACCCAGTTGACGTTTTTGATTTCTGCCAGTGCATCTTTGCGCAGGTTTTTCTTTTCCATGCTAATGAACCACTGCGGCGTGGCACGGAAAATAATCGGCGTTTTGTGTCGCCAGCAATGCGGGTAGCTGTGGCGGATGGATTCAAGCTTTAACAAACTGCCATTTTCTTCGATAGTTTCGAGAACGATCTTGTTGCCCTTGTAAACATGCTCGCCCCCGACCAGCTCGGTATCTGGCAAAAAGCAGCCATCGTTACCAACCGGGTTGATGATTTCAAGGTCATATTTTTTGGCAACGATATAGTCATCTGTACCATGTGCCGCTGCCGTATGGACCGCGCCCGTGCCGCCTTCTGCAGTAACGTGCTCACCCAAAATAATAGGCAATTGACGATCATAAAACGGATGTTTCAGCATCAAGCCTTCCAGCTCAGCACCTTTGCAACGACCCAGTTCACCTTTGTTTTCCAGGTCGTAACGCGCCAGCGCAGCCTCTGACAACGTATCTTCCAGGATCAGGTTGCCCTTGTCAGTTTTTATCAGCACATACTCAAAATCCGCATGCAAGGTTACCGCCATACTTGCCGGTAACGTCCAGGGGGTTGTTGTCCATATGACGATATTGATGTTATCGGAAACATCCGTGCCAAATTTATCGGCAAACGCTTTGCCATCAACCGCCGCATATTTCACATCAATCGACGGCGAGGTTTTATCTTCATATTCCACTTCGGCTTCTGCCAGTGACGAGCCACAATCCAGACACCAGTTGACCGGCTTTTGCCCTTTTTGCAAATGGCCTTTTTCAATGATTTGCGCTAGCGAGCGGACAATATCCGCCTCGGTCTGGTAATTCATCGTCAGATACGGATTATCCCACTCACCGAGCACACCCATACGAATGAAATCAACCTTCTGCCCTTCGACCTGCTTAGTCGCATACTCACGACACAGCTCACGAAACTTAGGCGCATCAACTTTTTTGCCAACCTTGCCGACTTTCTTTTCGACCTGCGCCTCAATCGGCAAACCATGACAATCCCAGCCCGGCACATACGGTGTATCAAAACCCGATAACGTCTTGCTCTTGAGTATAATATCTTTCAGAATTTTGTTAACCGCATGGCCAATATGCAAATCGCCGTTCGCATAAGGAGGGCCATCATGCAGAATGTATTTCTCACGACCTGCTGATGCTTTACGGATCTGACCATAAAGATCAGCCTTATTCCACGCTTCCAGCATCGCAGGCTCACGATTCGCCAGATTACCCTTCATCGGGAAACTGGTTTTTGGCAGGTTTAGTGTTTTCTTGTAATCGACGCTATTATCTGAGCTATCGTTAGAGTTATCACTCACGGCAAATCTCGGCTATATTCATAAAGCGG
>CAZPEE010000205.1:0-4688 GCA_964585525.1 uncultured Cocleimonas sp. | reverse complement strand
AGTAGTTACTATTTTATTTCTAGATATGAATATAGCAAGTAGCCTCAAGACTTGGTACATTAGCAGAGTTGCCCATTAAACTATGATGAAATGAAGGGAAAGAATGAATATTAAAAAGTCACTTGGCCTCGATAAAATTTATGCTAACCCTGAGGAAGAGCGTAAGCGCTTACAGCTTTATATTAACCTGAAGCTGGCATCCACCGGGCAACCGATCAGCCATGCGGGTGATGATGAATTCATGAATATAGCCGGTGATTTACTTAAAAGTTATCGGGAGAAGAACCGCCAGTTACATAATTACCAGTGTCCTGCTGATAAGCGTATCCAGAAATTTTTGAACAAATACCTCAAGGACTGCGGTGATCCAACACCGACCTTGCCGTCAAATACCTTGATTCTCGACCGCTATGGTGTAGCACGGGAGCTGTCTATTCCATCCACGACGGATAAATTCACCTCGGATATTGTGTCCAGCTACCGTATCCGCCAGGGGGTGTTACATAACCCTGCCAATGACCGGCGCACCACCAAAGGCTCATTCCACATTACCGAAGGAGGCCTGCCGGTTCCGGGAGACAAGAAGGCTGTGCCTAAAGTTACTTTTTCGCGTCTTTTGAAAGCTGCACTGAAACCACCACAACAATTGTTGCAGCTACCTTTCACCACGGATGAAGATAAGCAGGCCGAGTTGTTTGTCTCTTTGCTACTACGTCCCATTGTTTGTCCTGAAGTACCGGGCGCATGTCCTGAAAAACAAATGGAAATCCGCTTTTTTGCACCGGGAAACCTGGTCAGCAACCTCGATTTTGTAGAAAGCATTTTCGGTAATGCGGGCAACCCATACCTTGCAGAACACGATGCTGCACTGGATACGCGACATTGGTCCGGCCATACCGGATGCGTGATTCTGGCGCCGCACCTTACCCAGCTAACAAAACGCGAACTGGGTTTGCCACATTACGATGAGGCGAATGAGCGCCAGCAACGCGAAGGCATGTGCTGGAAAAGCGAAGATGAAAAATACAATGATGGTGATGCTTTTAAAATCACCTGTCGTGATGAACGTGGCGTGATTGTGACTATTCTTGCGGATAACTACTACGGTTATTGCAAGAAAGAAGTGAAAACCATGTTGAGTTATGCCACCAATTTGTTTGGACTCACCGAAGAAGAACACGCCGGTGGCGCACTCGCATTTCGCCGTCGCAACCATGGTGAAGAATATGGCGTTGACAGTAAAACACGCAAGAATGCCCAAAAGTATAATTTTGAAAATTTACTGGAAACCTATGGTGAAGTCATGGCGCTTCAACCAGAAGGCCATGCGATAGACAAAAACTTTCCCGAGCTGGTTTATATCCCGCTGGACATGCGCATGGATTTACATACGCAAACCATTAGCTGGGAGAAAAATGGCATAAAACAGCAAATCAAGCTGCAGCCGGGTAAAACCTATATGCAGCCCAATGGCTACAAAATCGAAATGCAAAAACACCCGCATGCGCCGACCTGGCGTTTGGTTGGGACGGATGCGGAAGGTGTTTTTTGTCATAAACCGAGCACGGTGTCCGGTGGGGGAAAATCCGAAATTTCCAAGTCCTTGAATGATGCTGTCATCTATGGCGCGGTGTATGTCAATGACTTTGAAGAAGACATGGATCAGGTTGAGGCGATTTTTAACCGTGATTACAGCAACCGCCTGCAACCCCAGTTTGCCGATGAAGACCGTGATCCACGGCGTAAACCACTGGATACAGAGCGCAGCCTGGGTTCGGTTATACGTTTGCTAACACCGTCTTCCAGTAATACGGATGAATACAACGCATGGATAGAAAGTTTGCCACCGCATATTTTGTCGCAGGTTTTTATTATCAAGCGCATGTACTCACCCGAATGGGGCGGTGACTGGCGCAGTCATTTCTCGGTCGATATTATCAATGGCAAGCCTGGACATGCCTTGAAATACAATGGACGTGAGCTGGTTGCCTCTTACCTGCGTATCGGGCTTGATGAGAAAGGCGTATGGCATACCTACAAGGTGCGCCAGGATTTTATCTCCACTGAGAAAGTGCAAATGGAAGATGACATCAGTGCCTCGGTGGTCGTCAGTGCAGACCGTTTGCCTAACCTTTCACCCAAATCGACGAATCCCAGTGTCAAACTGGTCAAGAACTGCGAATACCGCTTATTCCAGCGCCCGGATGAAGCGGTTCACCGGGGCTTTGACACCCAGACCGAACTGGATATGTCACAACCGAATAATTTCATCGCCAACTATGAACCATTGATTGGTGACAAGCTGGCGGCAATTGTTGAAGATGTGGTGGAGTTTCAGAAATACACCGAGCCTATGAAAAAGCTGTTACAGGCAGCTTATGAGCGGGGAGACCAGTACGTGGTGTCATCGGCAAACCCACGCATGATCAATGGTGAACCGAGCAAGAATCCCCGTTATTTACAGCTTCGCCCGGATTTACAGCAACCGGCGCGAACCTATATTGCGGAGATGGGCGCACGTATTTGTCGCCAGGTTCCGCCGCATGAAGCACTGGTTAACCCGGTGAATGCGGTGTTAACGGGTCGGCGTAATAATCCACCGGAAGATGGCATTCGCTCTCTGGCAGTCTATAACCCAATCCACTATCAGGAATTGCCTGAATTATTTATGGATTTTATCTGTAGCGTCACGGGTAAATCACCGTCTACAACCGGTGCGGGTAGCGAAGGCGCATTAACCAAAGGGCCATTTAATGCACTGCGTGCCACGGCAGACCTTAACAATGCGCTGGTGTCATTTATTATCACTGGATACGCAGGGTTCTCCAGCGCCGCCGGTTATATTGGGCCAGATTTGCGTGTAGACCATGATATCAGCTTGTTGATTCCCGAAATATGGGCGCGTCTTAAAGAACATGAGCGTGACCCGGTGAAACTCTATGAGCAAGGTTATCTGGAAAAGCTGCAAGATTTTGAACACAAGGGCAGGGTGGTTGAGCAAAGCCGCCTGGGTTATCGCATTACCGAGCGTTTTATCGCCGCTTTCCTCGGCAAGATTTTTGATAACCCGGCGGTGGTTTTTGACGAGAAAATACTCAAGCCTGAAATGCAGGACATGGATGTCTATGTGGATGGTATTGATAATATCGTCGAAGCGCAGCAGCGTGTGGCACAGCAATACCTGGATGATGGCAGTATCGAAGATGCCTGCCCGCCGTTAAAAGCACTGCTCTATATCATGGCAACGGGTGAGTACCAGGGCAAAACCATCCATGATGCTGAAATACGGGATATGTTTGATCGTGACGCCATGTTGCAATCAGACTGGTATCAGCAGCGTTTGCTGACCAAACAACAGCGCGATATCAAGCTCTGGAAAAAGCACGTCAAGAACCTGAAAAAATTCAAAAAACTAAAAGGCCATGAAGACCTGTTTGAAACCATGGATATCCAGGGTCGTCTGGACAGGGCAAAAGCACATCTGCAAAAGGTTAAACAGCCGGAGTACCTGGCTAAACTGCAAGGTACAATTGGTGCCGATTCCCTGGGATTGTAGGCAAGCCTCCGGGTTAGCTGGAGCTTGCCAGTTTTAACGCATTGCTGGCTGGTTCAAGCTGTTCATTTACTGTCTGGATTTTTTCTGTGGCAGGTGCAGAGTTGCTTTTTTCAGGCTGTGGCAGTGTTTCGCTATGGTACTGGCGCTGGAATGACGTAAATTCATAATCTGCGAACAGGCGTTTTAATTTTCCTTCAACCGTGTTGCGGTTAACAAACTGCGTAAGTCGCCACTTTAGTGGAATATCATAGCGTTCCATGACATCATCACGCTCATCAGTGTCTATCTCATACGGGTGCATGTAGAATACAGCCCGTTCCGGGTTTAACTGTTTAACCAGTTTTTTTGTGGCAGGGTAAGGTAATAACCTAAAATAACCACCACCGAAGAAAGGCAACTTGGTTTTGCCAAATTTGACGTAACTTAAGTAATGCTCGTGCAGGTTGTATTCTTTGAAAATTTTCAGTGAATATTCGCGCTCGATACCATATTTGATGACCCGCATCGGGAACAGGGATGAATCATATTTGAGGCCATTTTCGGCTAGCGCTTCGCAATACCATTCAAACAGGTATTCGCGGATGGAAAAATTGGGCGCACGGAATCCAATGACTTTCTGGCCTCCGGCATCTTCAAGCAACTTGACAGAATATTCTACATCCGTGCGTACTTCCTCGGGCGTCAGTGTATGGATGTTTTTATGGTCAAAACCGTGTGATGCTACCTCATGGCCTGCTTCTGCGATACGGCGTATCAGATCGGGGAATTTTTTGGCAACATTGCCGAGAATAAAAAATGTGCCAATCTGGTTTTGCTCTGCCAGTAAATCCATCACTTTCAGGGTGTTATCATAGACACGGGGGTGTACAGGGTTGGAATTGTCGAGTACTGATTGCGCCCAGTCTTCTACGTCGATGGTGAAAATCATGGTTTAAAATCCGTATTATTTTTTTAATTGCTTATCGTTGCAATAAGAATGCATCAATATGGTTGAAAAGTAAGCAGTTTACCGAATCAGACGTGCAATAGCCACGATAAGTGGTCAGTATCGTTGTTGCATGCCTTTTTTTTTACAGGGACTTGCTGTATCCTTCGCTTTCCTTTATCGGGATGTAGCGCAGTCTGGTAGCGC
>CAZPEE010000204.1:0-4696 GCA_964585525.1 uncultured Cocleimonas sp. | reverse complement strand
CAAAGCTTCCGCTTCCTGCTCACGCCCCTCACCTACATCCATGTAGGCGACGCAGGGTTGGCGCAAATACGGGGGTAAGCTGGGTAGTTACTGTAATTGTAACAACGAATCCTTGAGTAATAAGGTGCTGATAGTGGTTCCCACGCGATCAGAAAGCCGCTGCAAAAAATCCTTTTTGGGCGTGAAATTAACAATCGTTTCCGCCTTGATAATTTCCCTGGCGACGTAGGATGAGCTACCAAAACCATCAATCAACCCAAGCTCTTTGGCGCGCTCACCTGTCCAGAACAGACCACTAAAAATATCCGGGTCATCTTTGAGCCTGTCACCCCGCCCTGCTTTTACGGCACTAATAAAATGCTGATGGGTTTGTGCCAGCATCTTTTTAATAAATTCCTCTTCTTCGGGTTTGCGGGGCTTAAAGGGATCAAGAATTGCCTTATGCTTACCTGCTGTTAACTCACGGCTTTCAACACCAATTTTTTTCATCGCTTCAACCACACCGAAAGATTTCATGCGCACACCGATGGAACCCACCAGGCTAGATTTGTTTGCATAAATTTCATCAGTGGCAGAAACAATAAAGTAACCACCAGAGGCACATAAATCAGAGGCAACCGCATAGATAGGTTTATCTTTATGAAGTTTCCTCAGGCGCCTGATTTCATTATAAATAGTGCTAGATTGAACCGGACTGCCACCGGGGCTATTACAACGCAATACAATACCCTTTACTTTTTTATCTTCAAAAGCATCCTGTAGCGCAGGAATAATATTGTCGGCACTGGCATCTGCACCCGCCATGATAATACCTTTTAGATCAATCAACGCTGTGTAGTTCTTTGCCGTAGTTAAGTGGCTATTTTTTGCCGCAGAACTAACAAAAAACAATACGATCAACAATAACATCAACAACATTCCAGCCAACTTAAAAAAGATTTTCCAGCGCCGCCAACTACGTTGCTCATTAATACCCGCCAAGGCAACCTGTTTAAGTGCTTCAACCGCTTGCTGTTCCTGGTCCATAAACTTTTTACCTTAAAAAATTACACGTTAAAACGGAAATGCACTACATCACCTTCTTGCAAGATATAGTCTTTACCTTCCAAACGCCATTTGCCTGCATCTTTAGCTCCCTGCTCGCCTTTGTATTCGATAAAATCATCGTATGCAATCACTTCAGCGCGGATAAAACCCTTTTCAAAATCCGTGTGGATTTTACCCGCACCATTGGGTGCTGTCGCCCCCTGGTGTACCGTCCATGCACGTACTTCTTTAACACCTGCGGTAAAGAAGGTTTGTAGTGCCAACAAACGGTAGCCTGCATTAATCACGCGGTTTAAACCCGGTTCTTTTAAGCCCAAATCGGCTAAAAATTCAGCTTGTTCCTCATCATCAAGTTGTGCCAGTTCCTCTTCCATCTGGGCACAAACTGCAACTACTTCGGCATTATGTGATTGGGCAAATTCTGCCACCTTGTCAAGATAAGGGTTATTTTCAAAACCATCTTCTGCAACATTGGCAATAAACAAAATCGGTTTTATCGTAATAAGTTGCAATTCCTGAACCAGTGGCTTGTCATCATCACTAAGCTCAACCGTGCGCGCCGCATGACCTTCTGCCAGTTGCGCCTGGATCTTTTCAAAAACAACTAACTGTGCGGAGGCTTCCTTGTTTCCTGACTTAGCCGTACGCCCTACCCGTTTGATCGCCTTTTCCACAGACTCAAGATCAGCGAGTGCAAGTTCCGTATTAATTGTTTCAATATCCGAAAGTGGATCAATCTTGCCATCGACATGCACCACGTTTTCATCATCAAAACAACGTACTACTTGCGCTATGGCATCGGTTTCACGGATATGCGCCAGAAATTTATTTCCCAGGCCTTCACCAGACGCAGCACCCGCAACCAGCCCTGCAATATCAACAAACTCCATTGTGGTTGGCAAGCTGCGCTCCGGCTTGACGATTTCTGCCAACGCATCCATGCGTGGGTCAGGCACTGGTACAATGCCGACATTCGGCTCAATCGTACAAAAAGGGTAATTTGCTGCCTCAATACCTGCCTTGGTGAGCGCATTAAAAAGGGTTGATTTTCCTACATTGGGGAGGCCAACAATGCCACATTTAAAGCCCATACTTATTTCCTGTTATAGTTGTGCCTGAAATTTAACCTGGATATTTCAATTAGGTCAACGATCACTATGAAGCGTATTCATCGCCTTTTGCGTCTCGCCCATGACAATATCCTCTATCACGGTTAAAGACTGCTCAATGCTGTTATGAATGGCAATCTGATCGTCTTTTGAAGGCTTTGACAGAACGTAATCAACAACCTTGTTACGATCACCCGGATGACCGATACCCAGACGCAAGCGCCAATACTGTTTACCCACCTGTGCATGTAAATCACGCAGGCCGTTATGACCTCCGTGACCACCGCCTGATTTCAAACGCACCGTACCGGGCTCAAGGTCTAGCTCATCATGCACCACCAGAATTTCTTCTGCCGGTATCTTATAAAATGCTGCCAACTGATGTGTGGCCAGACCACTACGATTCATGAAGGTCGATGGCTTAAGCAACCAAACACTTTGATTCGCAATAATCGTTTTGGCGACTTCACCCGAAAATTTCGCCTCTGCTTTAAACTCTCCACCGAAGCTATTTAACAGCTCATCAACAAACCAAAACCCGGCATTATGCCGGGTTTTAGCGTATTTGTTGCCCGGATTACCCAGGCCAACTATCAGTTTTATGTGAGATGACATCTCAGGCGTTACTCGAAACGTTACTCTTGTTCAGTATCACCAGCATCGCCAGCTTCAGCTTCTGTATCCTCAGTAGCTTCTGCTTCAGGTGCTTCTTCTTCAACTTTTTCAGCACGTGGTGATACAATGGAAACAATTGGCTGGTCATGGTCTTCACCAAAGCTCAATTGCGTAGATATAACGCCTTCCGGGAATTTTATATCAGAAAGATGCAATGCTTCACCCAATTTCAGGTCAGCCACATCAATTTCAATGTATTCTGGCAAGTATTTTGGTAAACAGGTGATTTCAATATCAGCTGCATTACGCATTAACAAGCCACCTTCCATTTTAACACCGTGTGCCGTATCTTCATTCAATACATGCAAAGGTAGCACAACCGTCATTTCAACATCATCACGAACACGCTGGAAATCCGCATGTAAAACGAAAGGTTTAGCGGGATGGCGCTGTAGATCACGTAAAAAGACTTTTTGTGTTTTACCATCCAGTGTCATATCAATAATAGCTGCGTAAAAGGCTTCTTCTTGCAAATTACGCATTAATTCATTTTCACGCAGGGTGATTGACCAGGCAGGTCGGCCTGCCCCATATAAAACCGCAGGAATCTTGTTTTCGCGACGCAGGCGGCGGCTCGCACCTTTCCCCAAATCATCACGTAAGTCTGCGGTCAACTTGTATCTTGTTGCCATGTTATTACTCCAAATAGTAAAGAGACAAAACGCTGTCTCTAAATAAAAAAATGCAAAATCCGCGACCAGATTTTGCACCTATTACAGCTCTCGCTATAAATTCTGTTTCTCACATCACATTGTTGATGTGACATCCTCAAACAAATCGCTAACAGATTCTTCACGATTTATCCGGCTAATGGTATCGGCCAAAATAATACCCACCGTAAGCTGGCGGATTTTAGCACAATTTTCCGCATTTTCACTTAATGGAATGGAATTAGTTACCACGACCTCATCCAGTTCGGATGCTTCTATATTATCTATCGCAGGGCCGGAAAACACCGGATGCGATGCATAGGCAATCACTTTTTTTGCGCCATGTTCTTTTAACGCTTCCGCCGCATGGCATAACGTTCCCGCCGTATCAACCAGGTCATCAATCAACACACAGGTTTTGCCTTTAACATCGCCAATAATATGCATCACTGCCGATACATTAGGCTCGGGGCGACGTTTGTCAATAATTGCCAGGCCAACATCACCAAGGCTTTTGGTCATGGCACGTGCACGTACCACACCACCTACATCAGGCGAGACCACAATCAGGTTTTCATAATTTTTTTCTTTAATATCCGCCAGTAATACTGCCGAGGCGTAAATATTATCAACCGGCAGGTCAAAGAAACCCTGAATCTGGTCAGAATGCAAATCAATCGTTAACACCCGGTCAACACGGCTGGTTGAAATCATATCCGCAACCAGCTTCGCCGAAATAGGTACGCGGCGCGAGCGTACCCTGCGATCCTGCCGGGCATAACCAAAATAAGGCATCACTGCGGTAATACGGCCTGCTGAGGCACGATATAACGCATCCACCATAATCAGCAATTCCATCAGATTGTCATTGGTTGGCGCACAGGTTGACTGGATGACAAACACATCGCGTCCGCGTACGTTTTCAAGAATCTCAACGTGGGATTCACCATCACTAAAACGGGATACCGTGCTTTTCCCAAGGGGGAAGCCGAGGAGTTCGGCAACTTCTCGCGCAAGCTCAGGATTTGCATTGCCTGCAAAGACCATCATCGTGTCGATTTCGGACATGACTTTCCTGTTAGCTCCGTGAGGATGGGAACAGCATGATGTTTATCAAAGTCATAAACATCATGCTGTTGTATATATGGCTGGGCCGGTAGGGTTCGAACCTACGAATGCTGAGATCAAAACCCAGTGCCTTACCACTTGGCGACG
>CAZPEE010000203.1:0-4733 GCA_964585525.1 uncultured Cocleimonas sp. | reverse complement strand
GATTAGTGCCAGGCTGGATTTTCAAAACATCGCCGGTGTGAGGGAGCTGGCTTCTTCGGTGGTCAGTGCCATCATGACGCTTGCCAGTAAATTCATCAGCATGTGCATGGCAATGGGTATGAACAGTGAATTGGTTTTTAGTTTTGCGATGGAAAAAAGGATGCCATAGAGGAAAATCATACCCATATCAAGCCATTCATACTGGATATGCAGTGCTGCCCAGCCAGCCGAGGTGAGTATAATCGTGCCAGCCAGCCCAACGGGTGAATGGCGCATCCCTTCGAATAAAAACCCACGGAAAAGGAATTCCTCAAACAGGGGGGCGGCGATGACGATGGCAATCCAGAGTAGCGCTAAATTGTTTGTGCTGCTGTAAACATCGGTCATGAATTTGGGTGTTTCACGCCCAAGTATGTTGTTGAGTATTTCCAGGCCAATAATGGTTAGCAGCATAATGCCCAGCCACTTTAGCAGTGTGAGGGGTTTTGGCAGCTTGAGCTGTAAATAATCACGGATGCTGAGTGTTCTGCGCAGGTAAATAAATAGCGCTATGAGTGCAATACCTAAAAAAGCCGTGGGTATTTCTGCAAAACTGATCGCATCACCGTTTAAGGCAAGTTTTGCAAGGTCGTTTTGATGGAGTGCGCGGTACTGCCAGCCATTGCTGTAAAGCGCATAGATGACGAGCGCAATGGTTTGCACCACCACAAAAACAACTACCACCAGCAGGCTAAACCCGGTAGTCGCCCAAAAGCCCCAATACCTGTTTGGCGTGCTCACTGGGATATCCTGATCAGTCTGGTTTTGCTCATTGCATCTTGCAATGCCAGGTGATCTTTATTGAAGGGTATCCATACTAAACCCAGCCCAAAAACTGCAAAAATAAAACGTAGGGTCGCTTGTATACTATCAGGGGTGGTTCCGTTGCTGTTAATAACTTTGACTTTCCAGACACGCATGCCAGGGGTTTGGCCACGTTTTGTCCAGTAATAAAGCAGGTAGAAAAAACTGACGATAAAACCCAGGCTTTTAAGAAAAAGCGTGACCAGGCTATCGCCAGGTATGACGGCTACCTTGTCTCCCTGGGCATTGATTTGAACGTGCTCCAGGGGGACTAATTGAAAATTAATCAGGATTTGCTGAATCACCAGGGTGATGATGAAGGTGATGAAAAAAATAATCAGCACGTCGTAAATAATCGCCAGTAGCCGTTTCCCCAGGCTTGCGGAGAGAGCAGTGGGCGGCGTAGAGGACATGGCTGTCTGGCTGTCACTCATGGCTGTCTCATCGCTCATGGCTGTTTCATCGCCAGAAAGTTTTGCAACATGGCGTGACCGTGTTCAGTGAGGATCGATTCGGGATGAAACTGCACACCTTCAATGGCGTATTCCTTGTGGCGCACACCCATGATTTCATCAATCTTGCCATCTTCGGCTTGTGTCCAGGCGGTGATTTCGAGGCAATCGGGCAGGCTTTCTTGTTCTATGACCAGCGAATGGTAGCGGGTTGCCTCAAACGCGTCGGGCAGTCCTTTAAAAATTCCATGGTCGATTTTGCCTGCGTTGGTGTGGTAAATTGGTGAGGTTTTACCGTGCATGATGTGTTTGGCACGGATGATATTGCCACCAAAGGCTTGTCCAATGGACTGGTGCCCCAGGCACACGCCAAAAATCGGTAGTTTCCCTTTGAAGTGTTTGATCACATCCAGCGAAATGCCCGCTTCGGTTGGCGTGCAGGGGCCGGGCGAGATCATGATGCGTGTTGGCGCCATTTTCTCAATTTGATCCAGTGTGATTTCATCGTTGCGTTCCACGCGAACTTCAGCACCTAACTCGCCCAGGTATTGCACCAGGTTGTAGGTAAAGGAGTCGTAGTTGTCGATCATCAAAATCATGGCATTCTCCTTTAGCGATGTGCGCCATCAAGCCCGGCAGCGGCTTGTTTGACTGCTTTAAAAATGGCGCGTGCCTTGTTCATGGTCTCTTTCCATTCGAGTTCCGGTTGCGAATCATAGACGATGCCAGCACCTGCCTGGATATGTAGCGTATCATCTTTGATGACCGCAGTGCGAATCGCGATGGCGGTATCCATATTGCCGTTCCAGGCAAGGTAGCCGATAGCACCGGAATAGATGCCGCGCTTGACCGGTTCCAGCTCGTCGATGATTTCCATGGCGCGAATCTTGGGTGCGCCACTCACTGTACCGGCGGGGAAAGTGGCACGGATGACATCAAGCGCACTCATGCCAGGCTGTATCTTGCCGATGACATTAGAAACAATATGCATGACGTGTGAATAACGCTCGATAAACATTTTATCGGTCAGTTTAACCGAACCAATCTGGCTAACACGCCCCGCATCGTTGCGCCCCAGGTCAATCAGCATTAAATGCTCGGCAAGTTCTTTCGGGTCATTGAGTAACTCGGTTTCCATCGCCAGGTCGTGGGCTTCGTCGCGGCCACGTTTGCGGGTTCCGGCAATGGGGCGCACGGTGATTTCATCCTCTTCGAGGCGCACCAGAATTTCGGGCGATGAGCCGACGATGTGGAACGTATCCAGGTTCATGTAATGCATGTAAGGCGATGGATTGAGTGAGCGCAAGGCGCGGTACAGGTCAACCGCAGGTGCTTTGAACGGCACACTCAAGCGTTGCGATAAAACCACCTGCATAATGTCGCCTGCCTTGATGTAATCACGCGCTTTTTCGACGGCATCCTTAAAGCCTTGTTCACTAAAACCGGAAACAAAGTCTTTCTCATCAATCGTTTGCGGTGCTTTGGCAGCCTGGTACATTTTTAATGGTTCTTGCAAGCGGTTGGCAAGCGTATCAAGCCGTTGCTGCGCGCTGTCAAATTCACCTTCCCTGGCATGCACGATAATGGATAATTTGCCGCTTAGGTTATCAAACACAATCAGTTCTTCTGACAGCATCAGTAAAATATCAGGTGTGCCAATCGGGTCTGGTTTATTTGTCGCCTCAACACCGGCAAGACGCGGCTCAATGTAGCGAATCGTCTCATAACCAAAATAACCCACCAGGCCACCGTTAAAGCGAGGCATGCCGTCTATTTCCGGAACCTTTATTTTTGCCTTGTAGTCTTCAATCCATGCCAGTGGGTCAGCCACCGTTTCGCTCGATTCAAGCTGGTAATTGTTGAAAACCTCAACCTGATAGCCAGTGATTTTGACCACGGTGCGCGCTGGCAGTCCGATAATCGAATAACGCCCCCATTTTTCACCGCCCTGAACAGACTCAAATAAATAAGAGTAGGGCGCATTGGCAAGTTTGAGATAGGTGCTAAGGGGTGTATCAAGGTCAGCCAGTACTTCACGAACCAGCGGAACGCGGTTGTAGCCCTGGGAAAGATAGGATTCGAATTGGTCTTGAGAAATGTTGCCGGGATTGTTGGAAAAAGTCATGTCTAAACCTGTTTAAAAATTGTAAGCAATGGATGGTTGTAAGTGTGGTTGTCAGTAAAACCTTAGTTTCCTAAGGCACTAGATCCAAAGCCAGTTTTTAAACAGGTTAATCATGTTGGCTAGCCCGGATATTTCATGAAGGCGGTTATTATTTGAAAAATAATTAACTAATATCATAGGCTTGCGAGTAAAAATGACATATTTAAAAAATCACAGTTTGTACCTGAATGGTTTTCTGAAAACATCAGCTTCACAGCTTGCACAAAATCGTTCCAGCCATAGCCCTGCTATGGCTGGAACGATGTTTGCACAATCTGTTTTGCTGAATATTTCCAGAAATTCCATTCCCTTCATGAAACATCCGGGCTAGTTTACCCTGCTTTTATCAGTGATTTCAACTCAGTCATGCTGTCTATCACGACATCGGGGTTGGAGTCATGGATATCAACACCGTGGTTATAGCCATAGGACATGCAGATAATCGCAAAGCCTGCAGCGCGGGCTGCTTTGATATCGGAGCTTGAATCACCCAGCATCAGCGAGTTTTCGGGTTTTGCGCCGAGTACTTTTGCGCCGTGCAATAACGGTAGCGGATCGGGCTTTTTCTTTTCCAGCGTGTCGCCGCTGATGACGATTTCAAAATAATCGCGGATGCCCAGGTCGTTCAGGATAGGTAGCGTAAAGCGTTCTGCCTTATTGGTGATGCAGCCTATTTTGATGCCGGTGGATTTTAAGTAATCCAGCCCTTCCTTAACGCCTGGGTAAAGCACACTGCGTTTGGAGGTGTTTTCGGCATAAAGTGCATCGAAAATCGGCATGGCTTTTTCAAACAGTGCCTCGTCATGCGGTGCATCCAGGTCATTGGCAATGGCACGCTCGGTCAGGCGCACAACGCCATTGCCTACCCAGTTACGCACTGCCGCCTCGCCACGAACCGGCAAGCCGATTTGTTTCATGGTTTCATCAATACACCAGGCAAGGTCGGGTACGGAGTCGACCAGCGTACCGTCAACGTCGATCATGATCAGTTCGGGGTTAAATGTTTTTGTCGGTTTTGTCATGGCTATTACTCAAATAGAAAATCCGCAGATGACACAGATTCGTACAGATTTTTAAAATACCTATGGGTTTTAATCTGTGCAAATCTGCGCCATCTGCGGATAAAAGCGTTTTACATTTAAACGTCAGCTTTGGCTAATTCCGAACGAAATTCAGCGATAATGGAATCGTAATGATTCGGATCGTTGTCATTTTTTGCCCCAAAGATAGCAGAACCGGCGACGAACATATCGGCTCCTGCTTCCTTGATTTCC
>CAZPEE010000202.1:0-4733 GCA_964585525.1 uncultured Cocleimonas sp. | reverse complement strand
CACCTCTTTAGTTTGTTACTACAGATTGTAGCACAAACTTATTTAAGAGTAATATAAAAGCTCTCGCATACAAACAAAAAGCTCTGTCTTTTATATACGGAATAACCAAAAAAAAGGGAGTGGAAGGTGTGCTTTAACTGCTAAATTAGCCGTGTAATAGTTATCAAATGACTTAGATTTTACTGTCCAGTTTTACTTGGGCACTACAAACATGACAACAATCGGGGATAGTGCTTGGTTTCTGGGATTTGTCACAAAATACCCGTAAAACCGCTTGCCGATAGGAGACAATTTTAATACAAGCCAGAGGCGGTTTTACGGGTTAAACCTGTGAATAGCAAGGCATGATCCTGCCCACGACCTGCCATGTTGGTATTTCAACACAGTAAAAATGAAAAAACTATGTGAGAAAAATCACATTTTCGAACGCTAATATTTCCGAGATGGGGCTTATGAACGAAACCTATAATCTGAATGTTTCATGAAGTACAGGCTAATGTTGGAAAATTATCAGTTTGTTTACGCGGATTCAGGGCTAATCCTAAAATTTCATAAAAGCGGCTATCATCTGACAAAGAACTCAGTAATATCAGCCAGTTGAAAAAAAGAACAACAACTGCACTTATGAAATATTCGGCTTAATGATGCACCTACAAATAATCCATAATATTCAGTGTCACCAGTAGGTGTTTCAAGTCTGAGGTTTTTTTGACATTGAATTTTTTTCGCAGCCGGGCGAGGTGGTTGGAGACGCTGGATTCATTCATACCTTGTTTTGCGCCAATTTTCTGTATCGGCAGGCCACGAACCAGGTCGCGCAGTACGATGCGTTCCTTTTTGGTCACCCCCGGTAAATTGGGAAAAACGAACGTTTTAACCAGGTGCGAGGGGTGTTGCATGATGATATCGTTAAATACACGGGTGCAATGAATTAGCGTATTCAGTTGTTGCTGCTTCAATATTGTGAAATCTTCATCATCGGCAAAACTGACTATGCTGGCTCCGGCGATACCGACCGTGTGGTTCATGGTGGGAATAGTAATGGCATTGTTGATGCCAAATTGCTCCCGCGCCAGCTGTATCAGCTCTTTTTCTTTATCGTGCAGCTCGCAGGATTGTTCCTTTTGCTTCCAGTCTTTGGCACTAAGATCGCCTTGCATGATTTCGCGGATGGTAAAATCGTGCTGGAACCAGCCATCATCTTTATAGGCTTTTAAAAAAGCGGGTGGAAAACGCTCGCTGATTTCAAATACAGGTGGCCTCTCCAGTTCCGGGTTGAAAGTGTTGCGCGGTTCAAAACTGAAACAAACCGCATCAAACCCTTGCTTGCAAACCGTTTTCTGGTAGTAATCAAAGCGTGACTGTAGCGTTTCCAGCGCATAGAGTTGCGCAACCAGATCACCGACAATGCGTGGGTTGGCAGCTTGCATATTATTCTCCTTTTTAGTCCATACACTTTACCCTGCCCAACTGAGAATTTAGGATAAACCATTCCCCAACAATTTAAAACCAACCATTAGTTATTATTTATGATGCTATCTGGCTGGACTAAATCACGCTGGTTTATTGCTTGTATGTGATGGCTTGCCTTGTGGTTTACCATTTTTATTAGCACGATGGTGTCTTTTCCCGGCTTGTTTTCCTCCGGGCTTGCCTTTATTAAATTTACCGCCAGGTCTACCGCCTCCTTTGCCGGATGGCCTGTGTGGTACGCGGTTACGCTGGATGCGTTTGCGTGGTTTGACATCGGCGAGTAATTCCGCTGTGACGCTCTCCATGGGCACGCGCATGCCGATGTATTCTTCTATTTCCGGCAGATAAAAGGCGGTGTCTTCACAGGCAAAACTGTGCGCCTGGCCGGATGCACCGGCACGTGCGGTTCGGCCGATGCGGTGTACATAATCTTCGGCGATTTGTGGCAGGTCGTAATTGAATACATGGGTAACATCATCAATATGCAAGCCACGTGCAGCAACATCGGTAGCAATCAGGATTTGGTGCTTGCCGGAGGAGAATTCTTTTAACAGGTGCTGACGCTTGTTTTGGCGCACGTCGCCTGAAATCATCACGGCCTTAATGTCGTTGCCGCGCAAATAGTCGTCAATAGTTTCTGCGTTGCGTTTGGTGTTGACAAAAACAATCGCACGTTCGGGTTTGAGTGTTTGTATCAGCCCGAGTAACAGCGGAATTTTTTCATCATTGGAGGGGTAATAAACGGACTGAGCGATTTTTTCCGTGTTGACAGTATCTGCCTTGATTTCGATTTTTTCCGGGTTGTTCATGTGCTCGTAGGAAAGCTCCATGACACGATGCGAAAGCGTCGCCGAAAACATCATGTTGAGGCGTTTTTGTGGCGAAGGCAAACGCCTCAACAAAAAACGGATATCCTTGATAAAACCCAGATCCAGCATGCGGTCGGCTTCATCCAGTATCAAACATTGGCAACGGTTGAGGCTGAATACTTTTTTCTTCCAGTAATCAATGATGCGGCCGGGTGTGCCAATCAGTATATCGGCGTTACCTTCAATCGCTTTTTGTTGTTGCTCATAGCCTGTGCCACCATATGCAAGGGCGACTTTGAGGTCACAATCTTTGCCCAGAACCTCGGCATCTTTGGCAATTTGTATTGCCAGTTCGCGGGTCGGTGCCAAAATCAGGCAACGGATATCGGTCATGCGTTTTTTGTCATTTCGCTGAATCGGATTTTTAAGTAAATACTGGAAAGCCGCAATCAGGAACGCCGCTGTTTTTCCTGTGCCAGTCTGTGCCTGTCCGGCGATATCCCGCCCTGCCAGGCTAACGGGCAAGGTTTCTGCCTGTATCGGTGTGCAAAACTCAAAACCTGTTTTTTGGATGGCGCTTTGTAGCTCGGGAACAAGGTCAAAATCGGCGAATTTGGTGGTACTTAAATGTGTTGTTTTATCCATCGTAAAAGTCTAACACGTTGCCAGCGTAATGCGTAGTGCTTACAGGGTTTGCAAAAAGCGCACAAGATCGGCCTTATCCTGCTCACTGAGTTTCATCTCGGGCAAATCAGTTTGCAGTGCTTTTTGTTTGTCTATGCTGGCGTAATAATCAAGCACTGCGTTGAGCGTTTTAAAACGCCCATCGTGCATGTAGGGTGCCGTTTTTGAAACATTCCGCAAGGAGGGTGTGCGGTAGGCACCTGCCATGGCGTGGCTGTTGGTGCTCATGTATTTTAAATTGATGCATTGATCCGCCCTGGCATCGCTAAATTCTCCCAGGCAGTTAAAAACATCGTGTTTGACTTCGCTAATCACTTCTGCACGCCCATTATCCCTGCCTGGAATCCCTGTACCAATATTGTGAAATTCCTTGTTGCTAAACAATGCACCCTGATGGCAGTTGGCACAACCAGCACGGCCAATAAAGAGTTTCAAGCCACGTTGTGCTGATGGGCCAAGCAAAGATGATTCGCCTTTTTTTTCAAGCGCTGCTATAAAATGGTCAAAACGTGATGGTTTGCTTTTTAGTGTTGAAACATAGGCTGCGATGGCTTTGCCGATATTGGAAAAAATCCGGTTAACCATTTTTTTGGTTTCCGATGGCAGTTTTTTCCAGGTAATCAGTTCATCAATATTGCCATTGGGGCTACCTTTTAGGGGGAGCTTTGTTAAGGTTTCTGCATCAGGTAGTTTTTGTTTAAAAATAGTGGCATAACGTTTCCGGTAATCCACATCATTGGCGATAAAATGGATCATCTGCAAGCGGCTAAAAGCGTGTTCAGCCGGGTTTTCCAAAGGCGCCAGAGCCTGTGACCATAAGCTATCTTTGCGTCCATCCCAGAAAAACCAGTTTTGCTGCGCCACGTTCAGCAATGACGGTGTGTTACGCACACCAATCCTGATGCCAAGTGCAATATTGCGTTTATCGGTAAAGGCTTTTTGCTTGATATGACACGTCGCACAGGCGACCGCCAGGTTTGTGCTCATACGTTTATCATTAAACAGGTCTTCACCCAGCTTGATTGCAGCCGGGACGTGCAGGTATTGATTGGAGGGATCTTTAATATGACGGGGAATATGCTTAAACGATAATGGTTTTATTCGCTCAATATCGGCCTGTTGCCATTGTACCTTTTGAGTTTGTGTCGTTATTGCATCCGCTTTGAGCAGTGAAAAAGGAATCAATAACGGGCAGATGAGCAACAGTAGGAAGGAAGGAAAGGATAATTGCATACAATCAGAGCGTAAATTTAAATATAACTTTTTCCTCGAAGGCTTTATGGTGTGTGCCGGGTTTATTTTCAATCAAAAAACGTAATTCCCATTCGCCCGGCATACTAAATTTGAGCCCTTCAATGACATAGTAGTTTTTTTCTGCTGACCAGCTGACCACCGGGGATGTTGGTAGCCCATGATGATGCGCCGGCATACCGCCACCGATACTGATCTTAGCATTTTTCAAGCGCTTGTTTGCATCATCTTGCTGGAAAATATCAAGATGGCATTGCTGAAAGCTGCCCACTGATAATGGCTTATCGCAAATCAGGGAAACCTTGTCATGTTGCGCTTGCGTGTACCGGGTTAGACTGAACCCGGCCGCTTGCTGTTTTGCTTCTGCATGGCTACTGGTAGCCAGAAGCGCCAGCAGGCAGGTTATCAAACATTTTTTTATCACGCTGCCCCCCTGTGAGCATTATACATTCAAGGTTTATCCTAGAATCCTCAGTTGGGCAGGGTAAAGTGTATGGCTGTGGTGGTGCAGGGCTA
>CAZPEE010000201.1:0-4740 GCA_964585525.1 uncultured Cocleimonas sp. | reverse complement strand
CATGACAAACAATCGCTTTCTCAGTCAAAAGCCCAGCTTGATGATGAGGCTGGGATTAGCGCGGGTTCTGATGTGGGTGTTGATTGTGTTTCTAACTCTGGTTCTAGTTCTGGCTCTGCTGCTTCCCAATCCATTCCCCATTTAGCTGCT
This sequence comes from uncultured Cocleimonas sp., assembly GCA_964585525.1. Lineage (GTDB taxonomy): Bacteria > Pseudomonadota > Gammaproteobacteria > Thiotrichales > Thiotrichaceae > Cocleimonas. The sequence continues at coordinate 4,590 of CAZPEE010000201.1, read as the reverse complement.
AATCCAGACGATCAAGTGTTATTAGGATGGGTCCTCGATCATTATCAGGCCACCTTAAAGCGAACGCCCAAAGCACTGGAATATCTTCAATTACGGGGGCTAATGCATCCTGAGTTGATTGCGCATTTTAAGCTGGGCTTTGCAGATACCAGTCTGAGCCAGTTATTGCCACCGAGTAAAGTAAAAGCAGGGGCTAAGGTACGCGATCAATTAAAACGGATGGGGGTAATAAGAACCGGCGGACAGATGCATTTTACAGGCTGTCTGATCTTTCCTGTGCTGAGTCCTGAGGGTGTGATGGGTGAGGTTTACGGGCGTAGAATCGCGGCCAGTGTTAAACCAGGGCGACCCCAGCATTTATATTTACCTGGGGCACATCAAGGGGTATTTAATGAAATCGCTTTATCATCGTCTGCCACCGATGAGGTTATATTATGTGAATCCATTATTGATGCGTTAACCTTCTGGGTGGCAGGGTATCGTAATGTTACCGCTAGTTACGGGACTTCGGGCTTTACAGACGATCATTTGGTGGCGTTTAAAAAATATTCGATTAAACGGGTGCTGATTGCTTATGATCGGGATGAGGCCGGCAATCAAGCCGCTGAGAAGCTGGCAGAAAAATTAAATCTTGAAGGCATTGAATGCTTTCGGGTGCTGTTTCCTAAAGGCATGGATGCCAATCAATATGCGCTGGAGGTAAAACCAGCAGAAAAAAGTCTGGGCGTGGTGTTGCGTTCCGCGCAATGGCTGGGGAAAGGACAGAAGCCTAAATTAATATCAAATCCAGCATCAGCACTGGAAAAAGAAACAGATAAAACAGCGGCTAAAGTAGAAAACAAAAGCGAGATAAAGGCTGAAATCAACCCTGAAATTAAAACCGCCAGCGTATCTGAGCCAAAACCCGACCTTAAAAGCAAAGCTGAAACCGAAAACAAGTCAGAAACCGAAAATAGCCCCGAATCCATTCCCCTTTTAGCCGCTGGCTCTGCAAAGGTTTATGAGCAAGTAGAATTATCTGAGCCCACCATTGCCAGTCCACAGCCACCGATGGCAGAAGCCCTGGAAGCCGAAGTGAGCGAGCATGAAGTTAAGATAATGCTGGGCGATCGTTTGTATCGTATTCGGGGACTCAGCAAGAATCGGGATTACGAGCAATTAAAAATCAATCTACGGGTCACACGGGGCGAAGCGTTTCATGTCGATTCCTTGGATTTATATCTGGCTAAACAACGGGCAACGTATATTAAACAGGCAGGGATGGAGTTAAGTCTTGAGGTTAATTTATTAAAGCGGGATTTAGGTAAAATCCTGTTAAAGCTGGAAGCCTTACAGGATGAACAGATTAAATCAAAGCAATCCACTGAGCAGAAAAAAGTCGTGGTGTTGAGCGAAACTGAACACACCGCCGCACTTGAGTTATTAAAATCACCGCAATTAATGCAACGCATTGTGGCGGATATTGAGCGTTGCGGCGTAGTGGGAGAAGCCACCAATAGTCAGGTGTGTTATTTAGCCTGTTTATCACGAAAATTAGATCAACCGCTGGCAATCATTATCCAGAGTACCAGTGCCGCTGGTAAATCCGCGTTAATGGATGCGGTACTGGCGTTAATGCCGGAAGAAGAAGCGATTCAATACAGTGCCATGACCGGGCAAAGTCTGTTTTATCTGGGGGAATCGGATTTAAAACATAAAATCCTGGCTATTGCGGAAGAAGAAGGCGTAAAAGAAGCCAGTTATGCCTTAAAGCTGCTTCAAAGTCAGGGCGAGCTGACCATTGCATCCACAGGTAAAGATGCCGACACAGGGCAATTAGTCACGCAGGAATATCATGTTGAAGGGCCTGTGATGCTGTTTTTAACCACCACCGCGATAGATTTAGACGAAGAACTTAAAAACCGCTGTTTAGTGCTGAGTATTAACGAAACCCGAGAACAAACCCAGATTATCCAGCAACGGCAACGCTTTGAAGAAACCCTGGGCGGAATGCTGGCAGGGGAAGATAAAACGGCTGTGCTTTCGCTTCATCGCAATGCACAGCGGCTTCTCCGTTCGTTAAAAGTAGTGAATCCTTATGCTGACCAATTGACTTTTATTGATGACAGAACAAGAACACGCAGAGATCATAAAAAATATCTGGGTTTAATCAAGTCTGTTGCCTTATTGCATCAATATCAACGGGAAATTAAAACCGTTCAGCATAATGGACAGACTGTGGAATATATCGAAGTCTCATTAGAAGATATTGAAATCGCAAACAAGCTGGCACATGAAGTATTGGGACGAACACTGGATGAGTTGCCACCACAAACAAGGCGATTACTCGGGTTAATCTACGATCAGGTAACAAGCCAATGCAAAGAACAGGGAGTGGAACAGCGCGATTACCGTTTTAGTCGCCGAGAGATCAGGGAATATACCGCATGGGGCAATACTCAGCTTAAAACGCACCTGAAGCGACTGGAAGACCTGGAGTATTTAATTATCCATCGAGGAGGACGCGGACAAACCTTTGTTTATGAATTGGCTTATCACGGTAAAAAAGACGAAGGACAATCGTTTATGGTGGGTTTGCTTGATACCAGCCAGCTAAAATCCGATCAATCCAGAAAATCCGATCAATCCAATGAATCCGATCAATCCAATGAATCCGATCAAAATCCGTCAGCCGGCGAAAAGAAGTCGGGGTTAAACGCCAACTGGTCGGGGCAAAACAGCAACTTGTCGGGGGGAAGTCGGGGGGAAGTCGCCCCCAAGTCGGGGGGGTGTCGGGGTGCTGAAAACGGCTATAAGTCAGATACAGAAAGGGATGCAGGAAAAATAGAAGAAAATACCGAAAAACGCACGTATAGGGAGCCAAAAAAAACCAATATTCCTCCCCTGACGGATACCGCCTTAACGGACAACCCAGCTTTAGCCGCACAAAGCCATACAGCACAAAGCCCGCAAGGATAATCATTCACAATACAGCCCCGAGTATTAAACAAAATGACAAAGCAAAACAACCCCCAAGCCAAAGCCCTTGCTGTTGAAATCAGCGACCCCGACAGCCAGACCGCCTATCTGAGCCGTTTTTTAGAATGGATGGCCATTAACAATTACGCCAAAACTACCATAGCAGGACGGGAACATTATCTGGGTTTATTCCTGCACTGGTGTCAGCAACGGGATCTAATCAGACCGCACGAAATAACTCGCCCGATACTGGAAAGCTATCAACGCTATCTGTACCGTTACCGTAAACATGACGGCAAACCCTTAACCGTTAATAGCCAGCATAATCACATGCTACACATTCGGGCATTTTATCGCTGGCTGTCAAAAGCGCATTATATTCTGTTCAATCCAGCCTCGGAACTGGACGTTCCCCGACAATCCAAGCGATTGCCACGCTATGTGCTGAGTTTAAAAGACATTGAGAAAGTTTTGAGTATCCCCGACTTAAACGACTCCTTAGGACTCAGAGACCGAGCCCTGCTGGAAACCTTTTACAGTACAGGGATTAGACGGCTGGAACTGATTCATTTAAAACGTCAGAACTGGGATAGTGAATTGGGTACAGTCACCGTCAGACAGGGAAAAGGACATAAAGACAGAGTCATACCGATAGGCGAGCGAGCCATGTACTGGATTAACCGCTATTATTACGAAGTCCGTCCAGAACTGGTACTGGGTATGGACGATGGCACCTTGTTTTTAAATTACAATGGTCAGCCCTTCAGACCCGAAGACTTATCAAGGCGTGTCGGAATTTATATCAAAAAAGCCAATGTCGGCAAACAGGGAGCCTGTCATCTGTTCCGGCATACACTGGCCACCCTGATGCTGGAAAACGGCGCAGATGTCCGCTATATACAGGAAATGTTAGGACACACCAGTTTAAAAACCACCCAGATTTATACCCAGGTCAGCATCCGGCAATTAAAAACCATTCATACCAAAACCCATCCAGGGGCGAATTTTACCGCGAAACAGCGAGAACGGCTGGAAGGTAAGGGGAAGTATAAGAAACAAGCGACAGGAACGCAGGAAGTACGAGAACCCAGCACACTGGATGATGCTGTCTTACTGGATAATGAAATGGATGAGGATTAACAGCAGGAGCAGAGAAAAAAAGCGAGAATCGAAGTTCAGCGTGCTTATGACCGCCCGTCACAATGCTTGCATCAACCGGCAACAAGTGCGCCGCCATCCATGGCGCAAGTCACACTTCTTGCAGGTTGGGCAAGCATTGCGCCGTGCTAGGACAGCCATCCCTGGCTGTTGCTAATCAAATTCTTCGCATTACCCAAGACGCTCGGCTTCCTGCCTCTCGGTTGTGTAATACATGCGATTGCAAGTATTACCAAGTGAGTTTACGCCAAACAACAAACAGGCAAAAAGCCGCCTGATTGTCGCTTGGCTGATCACCCCCAACCCCCTCAAAGGGGGCTTTAGAGCAGCCATCAAGCCCTAAAGGGTTAACATAACGCGGGATTATGCGCCATTGCCTGTCAACACAAGCCCGCAAAAAGACGCGGGCAGCGTTGCCAGTCAACGGTCCGCTTCGCCGCATAATCAGCGCTATGTTAAATGGCTGCACGGGCT
>CAZPEE010000200.1:0-4762 GCA_964585525.1 uncultured Cocleimonas sp. | reverse complement strand
ATACACTCTTTTTGTTTTCTTAAATAAACGTTTCATTTTCAATTTCCTTCTGTTTTTTCACATAAAGTTTTCATTCAACATAATGCAAACATAGTTCATTACACGGCTTCTTCAAAAGAAATGGTTAAATCCCGTAATACATTCATCAATTCAAGCTGGTTATTTACCGCTACCTTTTGAAAGACAGACTGGCGTTGAGACTGGACGGTGGGAACTGATTTTCCGGATATGGCTGCAAATTGAACTGGTTTGATACCATTCGCCAGGGCGTTTACCAGCTCAATCTCTGCGGGGGTAATACCGTAGAGTGTTTTTAAAATCTCCGGATCAATCTTGACTTTTCGCATGGGGTCAATGACGACAATTGCGGCAACGTGTAAATCATCAATCCATGGGAAAGGTGCCTGTTCGGTCGGGATAGGTAATGCCAGAACTTGATGGACACCTTGCTTGCTGCTTTTACCGATTAATGAGGCACTTTGCCTGGGTGTGCCGTTATTCCCTAATGCGGTTTCCATCAAGTTTTCCAGGGCTTTACTGTCCATGTAATCAATGGCATACAGATGGTTTTGTTTGGCGCTCAAAACCTTGCCGTTGCTCAATAATTTTTCGGCATCTTTATTGGCGTGTACCACTTCACCATGGGTATTGATAATAATAGTGGCTGCGCCTCGGGGCGCACCTGCCTTACTAGCGGCGGTTTCTATTACCATGCGTTCATAGAGCCGTTCGGTAAAACGCATCATTTGCCGAATTTCAGGCATTAAAGCTGCCAATTGAGTTGCGTTTTCGACAGAAAAATTGGGTTGTTTATCTGCGCGGAAAAACTTCAGTAGGGCACGATAATCTTCACCAAACATGGAAATACCTGCCATCAGGTATTCCAGTTCAAGAGTGCGTAAAATATCATTATAGAATGGGGTTTGACGCATTTCTTTCTGGGACACAATATCTGTGCCCAATACCACGCCTTTACTTAAATAATCTTTGGACCAGTTCTCGGGTAATGCTGCGGTAATCCATTCACTTTTTTCAAAGGCATCGCGCACTTCGGGTGAAATCTGAAAATCTGGTGAGTGGCTTTCCAGAATATCGTGATTCTGGTCACGGGTAATTAACATGACGCCTGCCTGGCTATCGGTTGACACCTTGATCAGACTGATTAACTCACTCCAGGAATCCTTCGAAAAGGGAATTTTATGTAATGCTTCTCTAAATAAAACCGGGTTGATATCCATTCTATAATTACTCCTTATATGGTTATTTCGCACGATTATTATCAGGTGTTTAATTGCATTCTTAGAACGACGTGGTTCTTTACTTTTTTGTTTTAATACGACTAAACAAACCTTATGCTCTTTATTATATAGGTAGAGAAAAAGATGGGATAAAAATTCTTTCCCACCAAATTCTCGTGAAAAGTACTTAGAAAATTATTGAATTTATCAGCAGGATTGATATAACAACCAGACTAACAAACACCCATTTTATTGTATGTGAAGAAATCATTGTAAACTCCTATATGTCACTAGGTTCGTGTTTCTAACTCTTTACAACCAGGCTATCAGTTGTGCATGTACACCTGTTTTTCTAACCTGTTTAACAATGTCAACTGGTTTTGTGTCTTGCGGGTTATAGCCAACAATCATTAAATGTGGATGTCTTCCTTCTACATTCGCTGAGACTACTCCCTGTATCTGTCGAATGGCTCCTATAAATTTTTCGTGCTTTTCATCCGCCATTTTTTCGTTAATATGTATTACAATATTCGTTGAATAACTCATTGCTTAATCTCCTTGATTTTTGACTATATTGCGCTGGGTTTCTCCTTCCCGTAAATATAAAACAGTGCTCGTATGGATAAACCAGCTCATGGCTATTAATAGTTTTGGTTTAAGCTTAAGTGGCTTTTATCCAGTTTGTAGCCCCATGGCAAACCGGCATTTTTCCAGCCGTTGACTGTGCGTTTACCTTTGTCATGACCCTGTTTCGCCTTATCACCTTCGAAACCTTCCACGATGGTATAAACGTTAGAATAGCCAGCGGAAGTCAGTAAATTAGCGGCTTTGGCACTTCGTTTACCTGAACGACACAGCAGTATCATAGGGCTTTGTTTGTTTAGTTTCTTTGAGTGGATGACATCATCAATCGCCGATAAGAAATGCTGGTTAGGTACTTTCTTGAATGATCCAGAGTGGCTATCCCAATGTTTAAAATCGAGTGTTAAAAACGGGATATTAATATCCATGTTTTGAGGGGCTCCGACAAAAACCAGTTCGGAGGGGCTGCGGATATCAACAAACAATAGCTTTGCGCCTTGTTGATGCTTCAAATCATAAGCTTCTTTGGCAGTGAGATAATTATCAGCAATGGTCTGTTTTTTTATTGACTTGGGTTTATCCGCTGCATGAACGGGGATTATAAAAAATAATAGTAACAATATTAGGTAGTGATTTATTTTAAACATGGTAACTCTCTCCCTTGTGTACAATTTATGTTTTATTTTTATTCTTAAAATAATAGTAGGACTAAATTATGGGAGTTGTCATCATCAGAACTGATGAGAAAAGTAAAAAAGGCTCCAATTAAGGAGCCTTTTTAAAGTGGATCATTTGATCTATTTGAATTTAATGATCATGTGCCGCCGCAGATCCAGCCGGAACACGCAGGTTCTCAACCATATGCTGGATATGGTCTGGGGCAGGGCCAGTTACTTTGGATACGATATAGGCAACTGCAAAGTTAACCAGTGCGCCAACCGAACCAAATGCCTTGGGATCAATACCGAAGAACCAGTTTTTCTCCATACCCATCATAAACTCAGTGCCTTTGATGAACATGATGCCATAGTGCTGGAATACATAAAACAGGGTGACGCCAATACCTGCGAGCATGCCTGCAATAGCGGCTTTACTGTTTATTTTCTTGGAGAATATTCCCATCATCAGTGCCGGGAAGATGGAGGAAGCGGCCAAACCGAACGCCAATGCCACCGTTCCCGCTGCGAAGGCGGGCGGATTTAAGCCCAGATAGCCGGCCACCAGTACCGATAGCGTCATCACGATACGGCTTGCCATCAGCTCCCCTTTTTCCGATATATTGGGGGTAAACACGCCTTTCATTAAATCGTGTGAGATGGATGAGGATATCGCCAGTAATAAACCCGCAGCGGTTGATAGTGCAGCGGCTAAGCCACCAGCAGCCACCAGTGCAATTACCCAGTTAGGCAGTTTGGCAATCTCAGGATTAGCCAGTACCATGATGTCACGGTCGATTTTGACCATTTCATTTTTGGCTTTGTCTGCAGAAATCTGCACCTTGCCATCACCGTTCTTATCTTCAAATTTTAGCAGGCCGGTTGTTTCCCAGTTTTTAAACCACTGTGGACGTTGCTCATACACCATGTTTTCACCCGAAGCAGGCTGGATGGTGTTGATCAGGTTTAAACGAGCCATTGCGCCAACTGCAGGTGCTACGGTGTAAAGCAGTGCAATAAAGAACAGCGCCCAACCCGCAGATGAACGTGCTGCCTTAACCGAAGGCACGGTGAAGAAACGCATGATAACGTGTGGTAAACCAGCCGTACCAATCATCAAGGACATGGTATAGGCAAACATGTTGACGGTACTGCCCAGTTTGGCCGTGGTATATTCTTTGAAGCCAAGGTCGGAGACAATCATGTCGAGCTTGTCGAGTAGGTACATATCGCTGCCATCAATCATTTTGCTACCCAGGCCAATTTGTGGGATTGGGTTGCCGGTTAAATGCAGGGAGATAAATACGGCAGGAACGGTATAGGCAAAGATCAGTACGACGTATTGCGCGATCTGCGTATAAGTAATGCCTTTCATGCCACCCAGAACCGCATAGACCCAGACGACAAACATGCCGATATACAGGCCTGTCGCAAACGGAAGTTCTAAAAAGCGTGAAAAGGCAACGCCAACACCTTTCATTTGACCAATGATGTAGGTAATAGAAGCGATAATCAAACAGGCAACGGCAACGATACGGGCTGTTTTTGAGTAAAAACGGTCACCAATAAACTCAGGCACGGTAAATTTACCATGTTTGCGCAGATAAGGCGCAAGTAGCATTGCAAGCAATACATAGCCGCCGGTCCAGCCCATCAGGAACACCGAGCCACCGTAGCCGGTAAAGGCGATTAAGCCCGCCATTGATATGAAAGAAGCGGCACTCATCCAGTCAGCGCCGGTTGCCATACCATTAAGTACCGGGTGTACGCCTTTGTTGGCAACGTAGAAATCACTGGTTGAGCGTGCGCGTGCCCACCAGGCAATGGCAAAGTAAAGACCAAAGGTGCCGAATACGAAAATATACGTTAATGTTGTTAAATCCATTTTGCGCTCTCCTAGTTTTGGTCTTCGTGAACGCCGTATTTACGGTCGATTCGGTTCATCATGAATGCGTAGAAAAAGATCAGCACTAAAAAGACATAAATGGAACCCTGCTGGGCAAACCAGAAACCAAGTTTATAACCACCGATGCGGATGGCGTTAAGCTGATCGACCATTAAAATGCCGAATACGAAAGAAACCAGAAACCAGATGGTTAAACAAAATGCCATCAGCTTCAGGTTAGCGCTCCAATAAGCGTTTTTTTGACTCATAATCTTCTCCTTTGATAATACCCGAATCCGTGACTCCACTACGGCACAGAACGTAAGCTCTTGGTTCATTGTTTATTGCATTCGGTTTAAAAAATGCCCGCTTGCGCTAAAGCATAATTGAGTGCAGTAGCG
>CAZPEE010000199.1:0-4798 GCA_964585525.1 uncultured Cocleimonas sp. | reverse complement strand
GTTTCAGCATGATAGGCAATCGTATCAACGTGGATATTTTCTCCCCAGCATTCAACCAGATCACCGCACTGAGCGCCATGATGATTGTCACGATTATTGCTGGAAAGGTCAATGACAATCATATCCATGGATACCCGGCCGAGCAGCTGTGTTTGCCGGCCATTTATCCACAGTGGTGTCCCTGTTTTGGCATGGCGCGGGTAGCCATCGGCATAACCACAGGCAACCACACCCACTTGCATATCCATGGGACATTGCCAGGTTGCGCCATACCCTATCGAGTCACCTTTTTTTAAGGTATGGATGGCTATGAGCGGGGCGCTGAAGGTCATGGTCGCCTGTAAATTGTAGTGTTTAGCCGTGTCCCCTACATGGTTGTTGATAAACGGGGATGAACCATACAGCATGATACCAGGGCGAATCCAGTCTGCGTGACTCTCTTGCCAGCCCAGGATGCCAGCAGAATTAGCAATGCTTGTTTGATTTTTGAAGGCATTGGTTGACTGTTTAAACTGCGCGATTTGTTTTGCGCTATATTCATTGGTTTTGTCATCAGCACAGCTTAAATGGGTCATGAATTGCAATGTATCGGGATTGACCAGTGAATGGTTGCTCAGTTTATGATGCAAGGCTGGGGCAAGTGCAGGATCAAATCCGAGGCGATGCATCCCGGTGTCCAGTTTAATGCTCAAGTCAAAAGGTGTGGCAGGAATGCCACTGAAATTATCCAATAGGCTCAACTGGCGTTGCTCGTGAATAACCAGCCGTAACGTATGGTGCGCGGCTATCCTGAGGTCATGATCATTTTGATGTCCCTGTAAAACAGTGATAGGCAGGTCAATCTTTGCTTCACGCAGTTCAACTGCTTCTGATATGCAGGAAACGGCAAAGCCATCGGTAAAGGGGTAGAGAATTCCAGCGGTTGATACGGCACCATGCCCGTAGGCATTTGCTTTAATTACCGCGAGTACCTTTGAATCAGGGGCTGCTTTTTTAGCCTGCTGTAGATTATGCTGCAAGGCTTCTGGGTGAATGGTGACTTCGGCAGAGCGTTTCATTTACGGCGTTTTTAAGTGCTAAACGTTATTGCTGAAAATCAGGCGCATAAACATCAGGCATAAAATTATCAAAACGGGTGAATTTGCCGGTGAAAGTGAGGCGAACCTTGCCGATAGCGCCGTTTCGTTGTTTGCCGATAATGATTTCTGCCATGCCTTTGTCAGGGGAGTCTTCGTTGTAGACCTCATCACGGTAAATGAACATGATGACATCCGCATCCTGCTCAATCGCGCCAGATTCACGTAAATCCGACATAATCGGGCGCTTGTTAGGTCGTTGCTCCAGTGAGCGGTTCAGCTGGGAAAGTGCGATCACCGGTACGGCAAGTTCTTTTGCCAGGCCTTTTAAAGCACGTGAAATTTCGGAAATTTCAGCAGCACGGTTATCGGCTTTGCTGCCCGATTGCATCAACTGGATATAATCAATCACGATCAGTCCAAGCTGGCCATGTTCACGGTGCAGGCGGCGTGCCTTGGCACGGATTTCGGTCGGGGACATTGCTGCGGTATCATCAATAAATAATTTTGTTTCGCTAAACTGTTTAACGGCCATGCCGATACGCGGCCAGTCTTCCTCGCGGATTTTGCCGGTTCGTATATCATTTAGGGGAACGCGGCCGTTGGAGGCAAACAGCCTTAATACCAGTTGTTCGGCAGGCATTTCCATGCTGAAAATGGCGACCGGTTTTTTGTCGTTGATGGCAATAAATTCAGCCAGGTTCATCGAGAAAGTGGTCTTGCCCATTGAAGGGCGGCCTGCCACAATAATCAAATCACCCTGTTGCAAACCGGATGTCATATCATCCAGCTCAGAATAACCCGTCTCTGCCCCGGTGATGGTAGCATCCGATTTGCTGAGTTCATCAATATGCGCGAGTGTTGATTTGAGCAAGCCCTTGATCGGCTGGAAATCCTGCTGGCGGTTGCCTTGCTCGGCAATTTCAAACACTTTGCGTTCGGCTTCATCCAGTAAATCTTTGCTTTCCCGCTCTCCTGGGTTGAAGGCTTCATCGGCAATTTCCGAACCGACACTGATAAGCTGGCGCAGGATGGATTTTTCACGGACGATTTTCGCATAAGCGCGGATATTGGCAGCACTCGGCGTATCCTTTGCCAGTGTGCTCAGGTAGGCAAGCCCGCCTGCGTTCTCCAGTTCTTCACGTTGCGCAAGCCAGTCCGACAGGGTGATCACATCCAGCGGCTCGTTGTTTTCGGCAAGCTCTGCAATAGAGCGGAAAATCAGGCGATGATCCTGGCGGTAAAAATCGCCTTCGGTAACAATGTCGGCTGCCTTGTACCAGGCATCATTTTCCAGCATCAAGCCACCCAGCACGGATTGCTCGGCTTCAATGGAATGCGGCGGGATTCGGAGGACTTCTACGTTTGGATCGGTCATCAGGGTATTCTATATTTTTTGTAACGGTGTAGATAGGGGAAGATGCTGGGAATAAATTGTGCATAACTTCTGCATAACTTTTTTATAACATATTTATAACATAATGACGAAGCCAAAAAAAAGCAGAACACCCGTTCTGCTTTTTTTAAACATCAATTTAAATGCTATAATTTAAATGCCCTAGTCTTCTTCTACAAAAGTCCCAATCGGCTGCTTCTCGGCAACTTCAATGTCACTGTCCGCATCAGGAATAACGGAAACTTTAATCACGGCATCAACTTCAGAATGCAAATGGACACCCACTTCAAAATCACCCAGGTTACGGATTGGACCGTCTGGCATACGGATTTCACGTAGCTCGACGTTGCCACCTTTTGCGTTGATAGCTTCCATGATGGTGTGGTTGGAAACAGAACCGAAGAGTTTGCCTTCCTGGCCTGCGCGTACTTCGATTTCCAGCTCCATGCCTTCAATATCTTTCAGGCGGGCTTGTGCGGCTGCTGCTGCATCAGCTTGTGCTTTTTCAAGCTCGGCACGGATGGTTTCAAAGTGTTCGATATTTTCTTTCGTGGCTATTTTGGCTTTTTTCTGGGGAACCAGGAAATTGCGGGCAAAGCCTGATTTTACGTTGACCACTTCGCCGAGTGCGCCGAGGTTGTCGATTCTTTCCATTAAAATTACTTGCATGGGTTTCACCTTTTTGACCCTGTGGGCCTTTTCAAAATGAGTTGTTTGCTGCGCCCTTCGTTATCGCTTTAACTGTTTTAGTTTCCTAAAATCTGCAAAGTTGTCGATAAGGCCAAATGTCGCTAACAACACAATCATTTGTATTAATAATAAAAACATCAGCGCATAAAGCCCAAGGAGCCAGGCACTGTTTAACTCTAACTGTTTAACAATACTGTGCGCCAGGGACAAGCCCTGAAACAAAAACACGGTCATGCCAACCATGACCAGCTCAACAGGGAGTTGCGACCCTGTTAAAACCGCTAAAGCCATGATGCCAACAAAGGCGATGGCGGCCGCTTTACCGATGCGGATTTGACGAAATTCCTTGCCAAATCCACCTGGGTTATACAGCCTTGCCTGCCAGTTGCGCGCAATGATTAACGACACGATTGCGAACAGTGAAAACGTTGCAGCAAAGGTTCCGGTAGCCCAGTTGGTGGCTTGTGACATGTATGCTTCTATCTGGCTATCGGAAATGCCATAGACCTGCTGTAGTGCAGGCCGGAACTTTTCCACTAGCGGTTGCCAGAAGCTTGCTGCATCCGGGTATGCCAGATGAAACAACAGTATGCCGCCACAACCGAGTAAAAAAACCAGTTGCAATGTTTTATCCCAGGAGCGTGTCATTGCCAGAACACTGGCGATAACCACCATCGGGATCAGGTTACTCAAGCCTGCAAACAGCCCAGAGCCAAAACCATGTTTCAGTAACACTGAGACAGCAGCAATAACGATACTGCCCAGTAGTGCAAACAACACACCTTGTTGCCAGCCTTGCCTGAGTGTAATCAGGCCAATAGCGGCATTGTTAAACAGTGATAGCGGCGGTATTAAAAGAGACAGTATGGAAGAAATGACAACAAAAATTGCTGCCTGCATCCGCCCTGCCATGATGTAAGCCGCCATGACTATCTTTTAAACTTACTTATTTATGTTGATCCGTATAAGGAATCAAGGCTAAAAAGCGGGCGCGTTTGATGGCGGTTGCCAGTTGGCGCTGGTATTTTGCTTTGGTTCCGGTTACACGGCTCGGTACGATTTTACCGGTTTCAGTGATGTAGGCTTTTAAAGTATCCAGATCTTTGTAGTCGATCTGCTTAACGCCTTCTGCGGTAAAACGACAAAATTTTTGACGACGAAAATTACGTGACATGATGTTCTCCTGATTGACCGCTTAGGACTTGTTGTAAGGTTTTTTATTGGCGGCAGCTTTCTTTTCATGCTCTTTACTTAAAAGCGATGGTTCGGTTGCTGCTTCATCCTGACGGATGGTCAAGTTGCGAAGCACTGCGTCGTTAAAACGGAACAGGGCTTCCAGCTCACTCAGGGTTTTGCTGTCACACTCGATGTTCATGAGCACATAATGTGCCTTGTGTAACTTTACGATAGGGTAGGCGAGTGGACGGCGACCCCAGTCTTCAAGGCGATGGATCGTGCCTTTGTTTTCTTCGACGAGCTTTTTATAGCGCTCGATCATGGTAGGAACCTGGTCGCTTTGATCCGGGTGTACCAGAAAAACGATTTCATAATGTCTCATAGTTTACTCCTTATGGACAAGTTGGCCGCTACTGATTAAATATTAAGCAGAAACAGCAAGGAGAGGAATAGTTAACCC
>CAZPEE010000198.1:0-4801 GCA_964585525.1 uncultured Cocleimonas sp. | reverse complement strand
AGTAAAGATATAGCAACCATGTATAAGCATGTTACCGGGATTGGTTATCGGTAATAGATGAAACGTAACATTTTCTAATCAAAAAAGCCGACAATAATGTCGGCTTTTTTGATTAGAAATAATTGATTTACTTTACTGTGGTCAAGCCCAGGATTTTCCAGTCTTGCATACCACCACGGTAGTACTTGATTTTATCTGCTGGGTAGCCAAATTTTCTCAAAGCCTTGATGCTGGCTGGCGATTGTCCACACCACATGCCGTTACAGAACATAACCAGTGTTTTAGCTTTGGAAAAATCGAATACTTTTGAAGTATCACCTGCAGCAATCGCCTCATCAACATCAACATCGTCTTTGCCTTTGGCAACCGTTACGCCAAACTTATCCGCCATGACTTTCATGATGCCTTCTGTGGTCGCACCTTTTTTTGGTGTTAGCTCTACCCAGGAAACATTTACAGCACTAGGGATAGTTCCTTTTGCTACCCAGTCTGGCGTACGTGAATCAACCAGTACGATGTCCTTATCGCCTTCGCTCATTTTTTTAGCATAGTTAATCACTTCAACTTCACCAATCGTTTCGATGCCTTTACCCAGGCTCATAGGCTGGATACAAAATGGTGGGCATGGACGGGATGTTTTAGCAAAAGCGGGGTCAACCGTTGCGCCATTATCCTGGTTACGTTCGATTTTAACTTCTTTTCCATTGTGCATAACGGTAATGCTCGCCATATCAGGTGTAATGCCAACGGGCTTACCTTTAGCCTGTACACTACCCACACTGATCGACAGTGTTGTTGCTAAAGCTAATGTGGTCAATACTTTTGTTAAATTCATAATTCTCCTCCTAGAGATTTTATTCATGGTCATTAGACGAATGTCCTTGTGGTTATAAATTGTGGTATTCAAAATGTACCGTCAAAAGAGCTGACTAACTAATTTGCACGGGGGGCGTAACAGATACCGCTTATTCGCAGTCAGGTTCTTCGTCATTGCCTTCTGCTTTTTTTTCCGTGGCATCTTCCGCAGCATCAACTTTTGTCGCTTGCGCTTCTGTGCTTGTGGCACTTTTTTTATCTTGCGGGGTTTCTTCGCTTACTTTGACAACCTCGTCAGTTGCCATAGTCGTCGCCTTTTCATCCGCCTTAGCCGTTGTTTCGCTATCCTCTGCTGTGGCTTTTTTGTCGCTAGCGTCTTCACTGGCGTATACGGGGCTTGTCAACGAAAACATGAATGCGACTGCAAACGAAAAACTGGCAAAAAACTTGTTCATATATATTCCAGGGGTTTGTTTAATAATTCAGGGACTTATATAGATAGCACGGGAAAAAATCTTTTACAAACAGTTTAGTTTCTACTAATAAACTGATCTAGATCAATTCACTTGCAAGCAAAAGGTGGTAGGGCCACTGTTGATCAGCTTAACCTGCATATCTGCACCGAATTCCCCTGTTTGGACTGTGTTTAATTTTTGTTTAGCCAAATCAACAAACCGATCGTAAAGCTGCTTGCCTAGTTCGGGAGATGCTGCTGAACTAAAGCTTGGGCGCAAGCCTTTTTTGGTATCCGCAACCAGGGTGAATTGGGAGATAATCAACAGTTCTCCAGCGACATCGAGCAGTGATAAATTCATTTTTCCTGCAGTATCTTCAAAGATTCGATAATTGATAATTTTGTCTAAAAGCTTCTCTGCCTGCTGGCTGGTATCTTCTTTTTCTACGCCCAGAAATAACAGTATTCCCGCATCAATTGAACCAATGGTTTTATTATCTACAACAACACTTGCCGAAGAAACACGTTGGATTAAACCGATCATTACTTGCTTAAAGCTTCTTGAGCATATCATCACTGGCTTTAATCAATGCCGTGGAAATACCTTTTTCTGCCGCTGCATGGCCAGCACCCTGTACCACAAACAAATCCGACAAGGGCCACGCCTTATGTAATTCGTAGGCCTGGCGCATTGGACAAATCATGTCATAGCGACCTTGTATGATGAAACCAGGAATATCGTTAAGTTTGTCTGCATTATCAAGCAACTGGTTATCCTGCAAAAATCCGTTATTGACAAAGTAATGCGCTTCTATGCGTGCAATACTCAGCGCATTATGTGGCTCGGTAAAATGATCCATCACAGCAGAATTTGGTAGCAAGGTCGCGGTGTGTGCTTCCCAGGTCGACCAGGCTCTGGCCGCGCCCATGCGTGCTATTTCATTCTCACCTGTAAGGAGTTCATGGTAGGCATTCAGCAGTTTATCGCGTTTATTTTCAGGGATGGGCTGCAGAAAATCTTCCCAGTAGTCGGGGTAGATTTCACTCGCGCCATACTGGTAAAACCAGTCAATCTCCTTTTTTGTGCAAAGAAAAATACCCCGCACGATCAAGCCGGAAACTCGCTGCGGATGCGCCTCTGCATAAGCAAGCGCGAGTGTGGAACCCCAGGAACCACCTGCGACCACCCATTTTTCGATACCCAGCTCGTTGCGGATTTTCTCAATATCGCTGATTAAATCCTGCGTGGTATTGTTTTTAAGAGAGGCATGTGGCAAAGAGCGCCCACAACCGCGCTGGTCAAACAAAATAATGCGGTATTTTTCAGGATTAAATAATTGGCGGTGATACGGCTCGCAACCCGCACCTGGCCCACCGTGCAGAAACACAACGGGCACACCATCGTCACTATTGCCACACTCTTCCACGTAAATTTGATGCGTTGAATCAACATCAAGAAGAAAAGAGCGGTTTTCGTGGATTGGGGGATATAAATTGCTCATGGTTTGATCAATATACAGCAGATTACATAAAACTGCGACTTCACATACATTTTTTCATGACTGGTCTACACTATGAGAAATAGTACACATAAAGGGATAACAAGATGATTTTTGAAGGACAGTGCCTCACCGTAAAACGCATGGAAAATGTCGCTCTGGATGGTATCGCAAATTTGAATTTTGACCTGCAGGATTCCTCCGTCAACAAACTGAATCATAAAACGCTGGATGAATTAAAAGAGGCTGTCGCGGCACTTGAACATACCATGCTGAAAAAAAACGCGCCAGTTAAAGGCTTGATTATCAGCAGCGGCAAAAAAGATTTTATCGTTGGCGCAGATATAACCGAATTTATCGGCTGGTTTGCACTGCCTGAAAAAGAATTTACAGATCGTTTGTTAGAGATTCATCACATTTTTGCAACCATTGAGGATTTGCCCTTCCCCACTGTATCAACCATCAATGGTGTTGGTTTGGGTGGCGGTTTTGAGTTACCGCTGAGCACCGATTTTCGTGTTATTACACCGGCATCCAAAATCGGCCTCCCGGAAATCAATTTAGGCATCTTCCCCGGCTGGGGCGGCAGTTTCCGTCTGCCCCGTTTAATTGGTCTTGATAACGCGCTGGAATGGATTGCAACAGGCAAAATCCAGCGCCCGGATGATGCACTAAAAAAAGGCGCGGTGGATGCGATTGTCGAAACCGACCAGCTCCAGCAAGCCGCCTTGACGATATTATCCCGCTGCATTGATGGCTCGCTGGACTATGAGGCCCGCCGCGAACAAAAGCGCAATCCGCTGGCGCTAGACCCGCTGGAACAACTGATGTCCTTTGAAACTGCCAAAGGCATGATTTTAAGCAAAGCCGGGCCGCACTATCCAGCGCCAAAGATTGCCCTCGATGTGATGCAACAGCATGCCAGACTGCATCGTGATGAGGCAATGAAAGTCGAGGTTGCCGGTTTTGTCAAAGCCGCTAAAACCGATGTTGCCGCCAACCTGGTCGGTTTATTTTTAAATGACACCGCATTAAAACGCCAGGCGCGCCAACTGACAAAATCCGCCAGGCCTGTAACAAAAGCCGCCGTGCTTGGCGCGGGCGTAATGGGTGGCGGCATCGCCTACCAAAGCGCTTTGAAAGGTACGCCGATTGTGATCAAGGACATCAATGATGAGGCACTGGAACTTGGTTTGAAAGAAGCCAAAAAACTACTGGGAAAACGTGTTGGCAAAGGCTGGATGACAGCGCAAAAAATGGCTGATATTCTGACTGGCATCAACACCACGCTGACCTATGGCGATGTTGCCAAAGCCGATATTGTGGTCGAAGCAGTCGTTGAAAATGAGAAAATCAAAAAGTCGGTTTTAACGGAGCTGGAGAGTGTCGTTAGCGATGACACCATCCTTGCATCCAACACCTCAACCATCTCCATCACTGAACTGGCAACGGCCTGCCAAAAACCTGAGCGCGTTTGTGGTATGCACTTTTTCAACCCGGTGCCAGTAATGCCGCTGGTGGAAGTGATTCGTGGCAAGAAAACGTCTGACGAAGCGATCGCCACCACCGTCGCTTACGCACTTGCTATGGGCAAAAAACCGATAGTGGTTAATGATTGCCCCGGTTTTTTAGTTAACCGCGTATTATTTCCCTATTTAAACGCTTTTGAAACACTGCTGCATGATGGCGCAGATTTCAGGCAAATCGACAAAGTCATGGAACGCTTTGGCTGGCCGATGGGTCCTGCTTATCTACTCGACGTGGTGGGGCTAGATGTTGCCTGTCATGCCTCGGCGGTATTGGCGGCGGGCTTCCCTGACAGAATGAAGCTTGATTTTGACAGCGCCACCGAAGCGCTGTTCAAGGCAGGCAGACTTGGGCAAAAATCCGGCGCTGGTTATTATCGCTATGAGCCAGATAAACGCGGCAAGCCCAAAAAATTAACCGATGATAAAGCAGTTGTTTTAGTGGCAAAAACAGCCACCGCAGGACGTAAAGCGGATGATTTTTCCGATGAAGAAATCAGCGAACG
>CAZPEE010000197.1:0-4803 GCA_964585525.1 uncultured Cocleimonas sp. | reverse complement strand
CCGTTTCTGACATCGCTGGCTGTGCCATGCGTGCCTGAATCTGCCCTGCCAACTGTTGTTGATAATGCCAGTAACGGTTCAGGTATAAACAACCCCTGTCAAGGATCAGAGGCTTATAGTCCCCCGCTTCACCAACGACCTGGGTACTGAGTAATGCTTTCCGCTGATCTTTTGAACAACGCATTGCGATTTGCCCCTCACGGGTGTGTTTGCTGATTTCCAGCGTACACTGTTCCAGCACAGCGTTAGGCTCGCCATTTAAGGATTGTAAAAGCTCCGCCAGCTGATAATCCAGCGCTTCATAAAGGATGGGTTCTTGCTCGGCATGTGATGCCGGGGCTGGATTGTCAAAATCCATGGAGAGTTGTTCAGGCATGAGCCACCTCCCGGACAAACAAGCTATCCAGCGCTTCAATCAGTTCCACAGAAGGCTTGTCAAAAAAGACCCCCGCACCCTGGGCAGAGCCGATAGGCGACATGCCGCGAATAAACAAATAATACACCCCGCCCATATCTTTTTCCCAACGGTAATCAGTCAGGCGCTTTTTCAAATAACGGTGTAAAGCAACGCTGTATAATAAATATTGCAGGTAATAGTGCGCATCCGCCATCACGGGCAACAGGCTTTGACGCTGGTAATCTGCCAGTGAATTGGACTTGTAATCTGCCAGGTAATACTTGCCCTGATGCTCAAAAACCAGGTCAATAAAGCCTTTCATGTAACCTTGAACCTGGTCAAAATCAAGCGTATTGACAGCATCCCGAATCACTTGCTGGTCAGCGGGTAAATGCTTGAATAAAATCTGTTTTAGATCATCAATCTGCAGCCGTTTCAAGGGTAGGTAAAATTCCATTTCATTGAGGCGTTTATGATGGCTTAGCTGGTTTAAAGCAAAACCATCAAACAACTCAGCGTGTAGTGAGTTTTCTATTAACAGGCTTGCTGCATCCTGATACGTTTGATCAAAACCCCATTTGTTTAAGGCGTTTAAAACAGTATCGTCTTGTTCGCTAACAGGCTGGGTAAAATCCAGGTTTTCATATATTTCATGCAGCGCAATACCTGCGGTTGCGCCTCGTGGAAATTCATTTTCAATGCTGGGCAGGTCAATTAATGGCACTCTGGACTGCGCATCATAATCCGGTGTCTCAGCATGTGCGCCAGCGGTTAACCCACTAAAGCTGGTGATTTGCGCCTGCGCCTTGATCCTGGCGGTAAACTTTCTGGCACTTAGGTCGCTGTCTGTTTGTTTGGCTTGATAACGCAGGTTAGCAGGAAAAGCGGGTAAATCATCCAGTGAGATAATGCCCTTGTTTTTAGACACCAGCTTATCAAGGTTATGACGGTAAGCCTCATGAAACGGTTTTCTATCCTTTGTGATTGCCGTTGTTTTACCATTGGTTATCAGCCAGCCCAGTGCTGTTTTATCCGGGCTTTTATAAACAGGTTCTGGCAGGCACACCACGGTACACTGGTATTTCGCACGGGTCAGCGCAACGTATAACAAGCGTGTCGCCTCTGCCTGTTCTTCCCTGATTTTGATGTTTTTATGCGCATCAAAATCCGCTGAACCCATCTCCAGACAAGGTTGGCCATCGTCATAAAAGGTAAACACCTTGCCTTTGAAAGGAGCTCCATTTAGCCCCACAAAGGGACAATACACCATCGGGTATTCCAGCCCTTTTGATTTATGGATGGTGACGATCTTGACCAGGTTTTCATCGCTTTCCAGACGCAGTTCACTTTCTGACTGACTGGTATTCTGCTGTTGCTGCCTTAACCAGCGCAACACCTCTTCCATGCCCAGTGATTGTTGCCGGGTAGCACGATGGATCAGCTCCGCCAGTTGTAACAGGTTAGTGATACGCCGCTCGCCATCATCATACGCAAGCAGGCGCTGGTGTACGGATTCGTCACGCATCAGGCTTCGCATCATCGGCAAAAATCCATCCTGTTTCCAGCGTTGATGCCAGTTTTGCATCGCGACCAGCTTACCCTCCCATTCATCAGGATCATTTTCAAAACGAATCAGGTCATCTGACTGATAGCCGAGCATGTCTGTGACGAGCGCACGGCGTACATTATCTTCCTGCTGTGGCTCAATGATTGCAGTCAACAAGCGCTGCATCTCGACTGCTTCATGTGTTTCAAAAATACTTTCATTGCTACTTTGCACGCTGGCAATACCCCGCACATTCAAAGCCGCCTTGATCAGATCACCCTGCGTGTGGGAACGAACCAGAATAGCAATATCCGCACCGCTAACGGGCTTGCCATTAATGGTCGTATCACTATTAAGCAGTTGGGTAATATCGCCTGCAACTGCTTCTGCAATTGCTCTTTTAATCGCATCCATGCCGCCTATTACAGCGCCCTTGTCATCCGTTTCAGGGTTAAATTGCCAGAAACGTAACGGTGTTTTATCCGCTTTACCCGCTATTCCCTGATCATCTTTCAAGCCCGCTTTGACCTGCACATAATCAATATTGTCATCCTGGAAGGGATTGTCAGATGCGCCATAAAGTGCATTGAACGCAGCAATCAGTTTCGGGTGGGAACGCCAGTTGGTTTTTAGGGTTGCATGGCGACTTTCATCCGTACCGGACTTGGCTTTTAAATAGGTATAAATATCACCGCCACGGAAGCTGTAAATCGCCTGTTTCGGATCGCCCACAAAAAATACGGTACTTTTTTCCGAAGCATTATAAATCCGGCTGAAAATATCGTACTGAATCGGGTCGGTATCCTGAAATTCATCAATCAGCGCCGCCGGGTACTTATTACACAAAGCCGCCGCAAGATGCGCATGATCCTGCAAAGCCTGTTGCAGTTGTAGCAATAGATCATCAAAGGAGAGTACACCTCGGCGCTGCTTTTCTTTGGGTAATTCTTGTTGCAAATATTTTAGTAAATCAACATGAATTTGATGAACAAAGTTATCCGCCCCTTCTTGTAAGGCATTCCAAAGATCCAGAAAATCCTGCCATTTCTGAAAAAAAGGATGCTCAATGTCATCAGATTTTGCTGTTTTCTTGATTTTAGGCCGTGTGCCCAGCCATGACATTTTTTTATAATCAAGACTGCACGGTAAGCATTTGTCGCTCATTATTTTCCCCATTTCCGAGAAAATAAACTCACGGTTTTTAATTAAATCAACATAAAAATCCTTTTCATGATCCGGGTTTGTTAACAAGTGTCTGATTGATTCACCCTGCTCTTTCCAGGATTTCAAGACAATCGCAAACAACGCTTCCAGCTCAGCCCATTTTTTTGGTTCTATGCCATTTGACGGCGGCCCATACAACTCAAGATAAGGTTTACCAACAGCTACCCGAATATCACTTAACAAAGAATCCGGGGTGATGCTAGCCTGTTGTAATTTAAACAATAAAGCCTTGGGGGCATGCTGAAAATTACGTCGCCAATAATCATCGGCAAGCTGCTGCATTAGTTCAAAATCATCATCCATCAACTCGCTTTCAAACGCCAGACCCGCTTCAAACGCATGCTCACTTAATGCACGCTGGCAAAAACCATGGATGGTAAAAATTGCAGCTTCATCCAGGCTCAGTTTGGCACGTTTTAATCGGCGGATTGCTTCATCCATTGACAGGTCATCAGAAGCGCTAATTTTTTTAGCCAGAATGTTATAAGCATCTTCAATGCCATCAGCATCAGGATTTTCAAAGGCAGCAAGCGCCTCACTCAAGCGATTGCGAACATCATCACGAAGCTCTTTAGTCGCCGCCTCGGTAAAGGTCACCACCAGAATCTGCTCAACCGTCAGGTTTTTTTCCAGAATCAATCGCAAGTACAAAAGGGTAACCGTCCACGATTTGCCCGTGCCAGCGCTGGCTTCAATCAGGTTGATTGATTCAAGTGGGATCTTGTAGGGGTTAAGTGTTTTCAAAGAATATTATTACTATCGTTTTGACCGGTCGTGATAGTAACATGAAATTAACGTTTTTTGGTTTTGCGAGCTTACCCAAAAACACGCATATGATCTTTCTGGAGATCATATGCGTAACGTGTAAGCAACTTGTTTAAATTAGACAACAGGGTTCCTGTTGGCACCCTGTTTCTGGGTACATTCTAATTAAATGTCAGAGATGCAAACTGCACTTTTGCTTTTCTGTATCCATCCGGAACATCATTATTAGCAGAGCCACTCAGATACACACCTGCTTTGAAATAATTATCAGAATTCCAGTGACCCACATATTCATCCAGTTTAATATCACCATCAATAGTGACAGTTAAGTTTGCATTATCAATGCGGACACTGGCGTGGAAAAAAGATGCCGGATTTTCACCGAGATCCCGTTTGATTTCACCATTTTTTGTTTTCAAGAAAGCCCAAAGATGATTACTTTTACCTGCTCGTGTCCTTCTCCAGAGTAGACGTAGCAGAGGCTTACCCCGATCTTCCCCAAAGACTTGCATCCAGGTGTATTCATTAATCGCATCTGGATAGTGGCACTGGACATCTGCAATCATTTCCGCACTATCCCAGAGACTCCATGCCTGCTTTTGCCGAAGTTCAACCCGTTTGTTTCCACTGCTTTCGGTTTCAAAAGTCATATGCCCATTATCGGACAAATAAAAATAATCGGTAGAAACATCCTCCAGTGACTCATTAATTTCATAATGCCCATCTTCACTGGACTGCCACTGAAGCCTGGATTGATCCAGGACATCCTGAAACTCAGGCTTTTCATAAGGTACGGATGTATTTGAAGACCCACCTCCCTCAACGGTAACGCCGGATTCGTTCCAGTCCAGCCAGCCCCAGTTATCATCAA
>CAZPEE010000196.1:0-4933 GCA_964585525.1 uncultured Cocleimonas sp. | reverse complement strand
GATAAAATCATGATGGGTGCTGAGCGTAAATCCATGGTGATGAATGAGAAAGAAAAGGAAAACACGGCTTACCACGAAGCAGGCCATGCGATTGTTGGTTTAACCGTTCCCGACCATGACCCGGTTTACAAAGTGACCATTATTCCACGCGGGCGTGCTTTGGGTGTCACCATGTTCCTGCCTGAAGAAGATAAATACAGCGCCAGCCTGCAAAATCTGGAAAGCCAGATTTCTACACTATTTGGTGGCCGCATTGCCGAGGAAATGATACTGGGTAAAGAAGGTGTTACCACCGGTGCATCCAATGATATCGAACGCGCAACCAACATTGCGCGTAATATGGTGACTAAATGGGGCTTGTCTGAAAAGCTTGGGCCACTTTCCTACAGCGAAGAAGAAGGCGAGGTTTTCCTGGGGCGCTCGGTAACACAAACCAAGCATGTGTCTGATGATACAGCGCATGAAATTGATGATGAAATTCGTAAAATCATTGATACAAACTATGAGCGTGCTGAAACAATCCTGAAGGAAAAACTGGACATTTTGCATATCATGGCTAAAGCGCTGATCAAATATGAGACAATTGATCAAAATCAAATCAAAGTGATTATGGAAGGTAAGGAACCACCCCCACCTGAAGGCTGGGAAGATGATGACCTTTCATCAGATTCGGATGATGATAATGATGGTTCAGTCGTTGCTAGTGCCGATACTAAAGACACTGGTAAAGGGGCGGATATCGTCGGCGGGCCTGCAAGCCAGCATTAACCGGAATAAGCAAACCACAAAAAAAGCGCGAATTTTCGCGCTTTTTTTGTGTTAAGCCTATTTGAATTCAGTCACTGTATAGATTCAAAATGGTATGATTCCGATAATTTAAATTTTCAATAATGGCTAAGTAATGACCAAACGATATTTTGGTACAGACGGCATCCGGGGCGAAATTGGCAAATATCCAATGACACCGGATTTTGTGTTAAAACTGGGCTGGGCGGCAGGCAAGGTGCTTGCGGCCCAGGGTAATCCGCTCGTGGTTATCGGTAAAGATACGCGCATCTCGGGCTATATGCTCGAATCAGCACTGGAAGCCGGCCTGGTAGCGGCGGGTGTCAATATCCGTTTACTGGGGCCAATGCCTACACCGGGCGTTGCCTATCTCACCCGAACCTTCAGGGCATCGGCAGGCGTGGTTATCAGTGCTTCACACAACCCTTTCCAGGATAATGGCGTGAAGTTTTTTTCTGCCGATGGAACCAAGCTCACCGATGAAACCGAGAAGCAGATAGAAGATTACCTGGATCGGGAAATGCAAACCGTCAGCTCTGATAAACTGGGCAAGGTGGAGCGTGTTGAAGACGCTGCCGGGCGTTATATTGAATTTTGTAAACGTGCCATTCCCAACGAAATCACACTGGATGGTTTGCGTATCGTGGTCGATTGTGCCAATGGCGCGACTTACCATGTTAGCCCGTATGTTTTCTCCGAGCTAGGTGCGGATGTCGTGACCATCGCTGCAAAGCCTGATGGCTTAAATATTAACCGGGAGTGTGGAGCAACCTCACTGGCTTTTTTGCAAAAAAAGGTAAAGCATTTTCGTGCCGATTTAGGCATAGCGCTGGATGGCGATGGCGACCGTTTGATGATGGTAGACCATACGGGTGAAGTTGTCGATGGCGATGAATTGCTGGCGATTATTGCAGCACACAGGCATCAAAATGACAACCTGGGAAAAGATGTTGTGGGTACTTTGATGAGTAACCTTGGGCTGGAAAAAGCCATTGCCAGAATGGGGTTGAATTTTCATCGGGCTGATGTGGGTGATCGCTACGTGATGGAAATCATGCGCCAGACAGGAGGTTTGCTTGGTGGTGAATCATCCGGTCATATCATTGTGCGTGACCGTATTGCCACAGGCGATGGCACTATTGCCGCCTTGCAGGTTCTACATGCGCTGATTGATAGCGGCAAAACCTTGCAGGAATTAAAACAGGTCATGACCAAATATCCGCAAACACTGATCAATGTGCGCATCAAGGAAAAAATTGACTTGGAAAATAATAACGACATTCAGGCATCGGTTAAAAATGCAGAAAAACAAATGGGTAATACCGGGCGAGTATTGTTACGTGCATCCGGCACAGAGCCGCTAATCCGTGTCATGGTGGAAGCGGAAGATGATGCAGACACCAGAATGCATGCCGAGAATATCGCAGCAGTAGTTGAGCAGGCAGCGAGTTAATGCAGATATTATTTTGATTGCTTTCTCCTTATAAAACAGTAAGACTATGCGAATGATAAATAATGATACATGCAAACGAGTGATTATGTGGCAACGCCGAGTGGTGTTGACTGTAATTACTTTGCCTGTGTGTGACATTTTATGACCCAATAAACGGGTTGTTAAACATAAAAAAGCCGCAGGAAACTGCGGCTTTTTTATTGCCGCGTTTTCTGTATTTCCAAAATGCAATGAAATGAGCAATAAGACATGGCAATCAAACTCGCCTTCCTGGGCGTTATCATCATCTGGTCAACCACACCTTTAGGGATAAAATGGAGCGGTGACGACGTAGGTTTTTTGTTTGGCGTAACAGCGCGAATGATGCTGGGTGTCCTGGTGGCAGGCGTGTTGCTTATTGTCTTGCGCATACCCTTTCCACTACATCGCCAGGCATTACATGCTTATCTGGCTTCTGGTGTCGGGATTTATTTCGCCATGTTATTTGCTTATTGGGCAGCAAGCTACATTCCCTCCGGCTGGATCGCCGTAATCTGGGGTGTTTCCCCCGTTTTTGCGGGAGTGCTTGGTAGTCTCGTTTTAGGTGAAAAAGCACTGGTTCTTCATCGAATGCTGGGTGTTGTGGCGGGTATCGCGGGTCTGGCAATCATCTTTTTACAAGGCGCAACGATTGGTGAGCATACAGCGCTGGGTGTCATCCTGGCGTTAATTGGTGTCATTGCACAGGTGGCAACAGCAGTTTGGATAAAGCATATCAAGGCAGATTTACCAGGTTTGGTGATGACAACCGGTGGCTTGGCGGTATCCATTATTCCCTTCATCCTAAGCTGGTGGATTGTTGATGGCACATTACCTGAATCCGTCCCCTTAAAAGCTAGCGGCTCAATAATTTATCTGGCCATTATGGGTTCGGTACTGGGTTTTAGCCTGTACTTTTTCCTGTTAAACCATGTGGAAGCATCAAAGGTTGCTTTGATAACACTGGTGACGCCGGTAAGCGCATTATTACTGGGTAGCTGGCTAAACAATGAAGCTTTGACCGCGTGGGTTTTCGTAGGCACTGCACTGATTCTAAGCGGTCTTGCCAGTTACCAGTGGGGCGAGCGCTTGATGAACAGATGATTTTTCGTGTAAATATCATCATTAGGCTATCAAAACCTTGATTTATACGTGCGCTAGGGTTAACCTTCCGCGATTCGGAAAAAGCAACAGATTGGGCGATCACTCTGTTAAAAAATGCACAGGAGAATATCAATGCGTCAAACATTAGTAGCAGGAAACTGGAAACTTAATGGTTCAAAGGAATCAATCCCGGAATTATTAAACGGTATCCTCGCAGGCATGTCAGATGCCAAATCAGCCGTTGCTGTTTGTGCGCCTTATATTTACATCCCGATGGTGCAGGAAATCCTCACCGGAACCGATATAAAATTCGGCTCAGAAAGTATCTCAGAGCATGATTCTGGCGCATACACGGGCGAAATCTCAGGCCCAATGTTAAATGACTTTGGCTGTCACTACGCGATTGTTGGCCACTCCGAGCGTCGTTCACTATTTTGTGAAAAAGACGAAGATACCGCAAACAAATTTGCCGCCGCAAGAAAGCATGGCTTAACACCCATCCTGTGTGTTGGTGAGCTACTCGAAGAGCGTGAAGCTGGCATTACCGAAGAAGTGGTCGCACGCCAGTTAGATGCAGTGATTGAGCTTGAAGGTGTTGAAGCGCTGGCAGATGGCGTCATCGCTTACGAACCCGTCTGGGCAATCGGTACAGGCAAGACAGCATCACCACAACAGGCACAGGACGTTCACGCTTTCATTCGTGGCAAGATCGCGGCACTGAATGCAGACGTTGCAGAAAAAGTACAAATCCTCTACGGCGGTAGCGTAAACGGCGGCAACGCAGATGAGCTATTTGCCATGGAAGATATCGATGGCGGCCTGATCGGTGGCGCATCGCTAAAAGCAGAAGACTTTTTAGCGATTTGTCGCGCAGGCTAACAACACACTAAAACAATAATAATCAGCAAAACAACAGGTAAACGACCATGTTATACAATGTCTTTTTAATTGCACAAGTGTTAATTGCGCTAAGCATTATCGGGCTAGTGCTTATCCAGCACGGCAAGGGCGCAGATGCAGGCGCCGCATTCGGTGGCGGTGCATCCGGTACAGTCTTTGGTTCACGAGGTTCAGGCAACTTCCTGAGCCGTACAACCGGGATACTAGCGGCATTATTCTTCGCTAATTCATTATTCCTGGCCTGGATGACAGCGCACCCATCAAATAGCGCAACAGAGTCGATTATTCCTGCGGCGGTATCAGAACCAAGCGACACCAAGCCAGCGCCTGGTACAAGCGTGCCTGCAGATGTTCCGCAGGCAGCAGAATCAGAAGCACCCGCTGCCGCAGCCAGCGTACCCGCCGACGTTCCAACAGCCTCCGCACCAGCAGAATCTGCGGCAAAAGACGGCGCAGCAAAAACAGCGTCCCCCGCTACAGAGAAAAAAGAAAAAACAAAACCGGCAGACGTACCCGAATAACACACAAGCCGATGTGGTGAAATTGGTAGACACGCACGCTTGAGGGGCGTGTTGCGCAAGCAGTGCCGGTTCGACTCCGGCCATCGGCACCAAAAACCTCCAGCTCCTCACTGGAAACAAAGCCTGCGATTAGCGGGCTTTTTTGTGCAAG
>CAZPEE010000195.1:0-4979 GCA_964585525.1 uncultured Cocleimonas sp. | reverse complement strand
CATGAAAGCCAATAATGATTATTTGTTTGTTTATTAACTTACCTTTGTTTTGCCACCATTTGTCTTAACACAATAGACAATTAGCGGATTGCCCACTAGACTGTGCATACCCTTTGGAAAAGAATAGTCCCAATAATAAAAATAATAAAAGACTAGAAACCACAATGAATACAATCAACCCCCGTTCCAAGGCTAGTGCAGCGTTTAGTGCTGTGTTTAGCGTATTAATGATCAGCCTGCTCCTGTTTATTCCGGGAAAGTCAGCCTATGCTGATATGTATAAGTATGTCAAAAAAGATGGTAGTACCTTGCTTAGCGGGAATAAAATCCGCAAAAAAGGTTATCGTTTGGTAAAAATTTACCGCATGAAAAAATCGGGTAATTACAAATCAAGCTATCATAAAAAGCGCACTAAAAGCTGGAAAAAGCGCGGTAAATTTTATAAAAAGCACCGTAAATATTCAAAAAACCGCAAGTATGCAAAACGAAAATATAAAGGCCGGGTTTATAAAAACCTGGTAAAAGCGAATGGACGTGACAATGGTATTATTAAAGGCTGTAATAGTGACAGCCATTTAATTAGCCAGGCGCGTAAATACAGAAATACCATAGAAATCTACTCACGTATTTATGGTGTGGATGCAGAACTTATCCATGCCATTGTACGTCAGGAATCCTGTTTCAACGAGGGCGCACACTCTCGCGTTGGTGCCATTGGATTGATGCAACTCATGCCGCAGACAGCGCTAGACCTGAGAATTAACGACCCGTGGAATCCAGAGCATAATATTCAGGGTGGTATCAAATATATTGCGCAAATGCTGGAAATGTTTGATGGAAACCCTAAGTTGGCAATAGCAGCCTATAATGCAGGCCCAGGCAATGTGAATAAATACCGTGGTATCCCACCGTTTAATGAAACGCGTAATTATGTGAAAAAAGTGTATGGTGAATATAAGCGCTTGAAGGCAGTGGGAATTGCCAAACCAGCGACTGTTAAACTTGCCATGCTGGAACGTGATTGAGCGGGTAGATATTGAGATAAAAAAGGGATCGCCAAAGGCGATCCCTGAATGCAAACATCAAATCCTTATGAATATCTGCAAGGACATGTGCTGGAAAGGGGGGAAACCAGCACATATGCTAGGATAATAGCGGTGTTGATAATTATCCCCTATGTGTTCCAGAAGTTTGGTTGATTTTTACCGATAGCAGGTTAGCTGTAAACGGGTTAATGCAGCATCCCTGGCATGGCAAGCGTAAAGGGTTTAATGATTGCGTCAAAATGATGGTCATCATCTGCAACCATCTGGAAAGTTCCCTGCATGGAGCCAACTGGCGTTTCCAGCATGGTTCCACTGGTATATTCAAATGATTCGCCTTGCCTTAAATAAGGTTGTTCTCCAATGACACCTTTGCCCCGAACCTCCTGGATGCGGTTGTTGGCATCATTAATAATCCAGTGCCGGGTGAGCAATTTTGCGGCAATTTCACCCAGGTTCTTGATCGTAATGGTGTAGGCAAAAATATAGCGATTTGACGCAGGGTCGGATTCTGCTTCAATGTAACGGGTCGTTACGCTTACCTGTATATTGTATTTATCTGTTTTTGTCTGATTTTCACTCATAAATAGAAGTATAATTCAAAATCATGGAACCTTTCAGTTTTTCTCCCATTGGCACGATTTCTTCCTGTTTTAAAGAGAAGTTTGGTATTCCCCGGCAGCCGGGGCTGGTTACTGCTGCAACAGCAGAACTGGTTTTGGATGAACAGTTTGGTGAACAAAGTATACGTGGTTTAGACGGTTTTTCACATATCTGGGTTAACTTTGTATTTCATAAGACATTAGAGCAAGGCTGGAAGCCGATGGTGCGTCCGCCACGCCTGGGAGGCAATACCAGGGTTGGCGTGTTTGCCTCACGTTCCACATTTCGGCCTAATGCGCTGGGTATGTCGGTGCTGAAACTGGATAAAATCGACCATGTTAAGTCGCAGGTGATCCTGTATTTAAGTGGCTGTGATTTGCTGGATGGGACACCTGTGCTGGATATAAAACCCTATCTTCCCTATGTCGATTCAATCCCGGATGCTAAAGCAGGTTTTGCCAGCGAGCCGCCACAGAGTACCTATCAGGTAGAATTTTCGGATGATGCGATTAAACAAAGTCAACAAGCAAGTGAAAGAATAGGGCATGATGTCAGTATTTTGATCCGGCAAATTTTAGCGCATGACCCGCGACCTTCTTATCAAAAAAGATCCAGTCAAGCGGCTTATGTTATTAATAATAAGCCTCGAATCTATTCAATGAAATTATATGACTTTGACCTGAAGTGGCAATACTGCGAAAATAGCAAAATCAAAGTCTTAGGGCTTGTTGAATTGGTAGCTTGATTGGGGAATCAATGATTAATAACCATAAATTTGAGTCTTTTTTTATCTTTGTGCTTGTCACATTGATAAGTACATCAATAAGCACATCGCTGCTTGTGGATACAGCTTATGCAAAAGATAAGACAATTAATAAGGTCAAACATAAGCAAAAAACCATCAAATTAAGTGCCAGGAAGAAGTTGCCGCCATCGCTGGCTAAATTACATTTTACAGAATCAGATAAACCACAGGGTTTGCCTGAGAGCGTCCTAAAAGTTCTTAAAAAATATAAAATTCCCAAAGATGACCTGAGTATTTACATCCGTAACCTGAATGCCTCCCAGGCGCTTATTGAACACAATGCGGATAAAATTCGTTCCCCCGCATCAACCATGAAGCTACTCACAACCTACGCTGCGCTCAAGGAACTGGGGCCGAATTATTCCTGGCGCACTGAAGTCTGGATGCGCGGTGATTTTAATAAACATCACAAAGGTATATTGAAGGGGGATTTGATCCTCAAGGGCTATGGTGATCCATTTCTGGTTTATGAGAATTTCTATAAATTGCTCAGGACATTGCGAGATAAGGGTTTGCGTGAAATCCAGGGGAATGTGATTGTCGATAATAGTTATTTTGATTTGCCTCCCCATAATCCGGCGGCTTTTGATGGTAAGCCTTTCAGGATTTATAATGCGGCATCGTCAGCCCTGATGTTTAATTTTCAGGCAACCCGTTTTTTATTCCGACCGGTAATGGATACTGCGAACAAAACTGCGAAAAAGAAAACAGCCAAAAAGAAAAAAAATGATAAAAAAGGGTATGTTCAGATTATTCCCTATCCAGCAATACAGCAGTTTAGCTTCAAAAATGAGGTTAAATTAACCCGTGGTAAGTGTCGTAAATCACATTACCGGCCCGTTTTTAGCAAAGACAAAAAAGGAAAACTGACCATAAAAGGCAATTATGCCAAAAAATGTGGGCAACAATTTATACTGCGGGCGGTTTCAAAACCGGAAGAACATGTCTTTAATGCTTTTCGGGAAATATGGGCGGATTTAAAAGGTCGCCATACAGGAGGTTTTAAATGGGGAAGAATCAAAAGGGGTGATGAACGTTTCCATGTGTATAGTTCACCCACCCTGGGAAGCTTAATGCGTTTGATTAACAAATGGAGCAATAATGTGATGACGCGCCAGGTATTTTTAACACTTGGCGCAAAAAAATATGGCGCACCCGGCACACCGGAAAAAGGTAGGCGTGCTGTGCTGGAAATCCTCTCCCAGAACCTGATTAATACCCAGGGTATTGTGCTTGAAAATGGCTCAGGCTTGTCAAGGAAAGCACGTATTAGCGCACGGCAAATGGCAAGCCTGCTGGGGATGGCTTACCGTGACCCGATGATGCCCGAATTTATGGCATCCTTATCCATCCCAGGTGTAGATGGCACACTGGTTAACCGTTTCCGTAAAGGCGATATTCGTGGGCGTAGCCATTTTAAAACAGGTACACTCACCGGAGTCAGTGCAATTGCGGGTTATATGTTAAATAGACAAGGGAAATGGCTGCTTATCGTGATACAACAAAATGGTAAAAAAACCGGTGGTGGACGTAGCCGAAAAGTACAGGATGCCTTACTACGCTGGAGTTTTGAACAATAACATGACGACTCATTGCCTTTTGTCCCAGCGCGTGCGCTTGCTTATCGTGTTTTGTTTTATCAGCGCGCTTGCTCCCGTTCATGCCGGTTTATCGGATAAAGAAAAAAAAGCTGCCGCTAGCGCTGCCCTGGTTGCCAGTAAAGTGATGAAAAAAAATACGGACAAGCCATCAGATAAGGGGAACAAACTGGCAAGTATTGAAGTGACCGGTGTCGATAGTGAATTAAAGAAAAATATTGAATTGCATATGCCGGTTACCATTCCCGAATGCAATGCCAGCAAGGCGGAAGTAAAACAGTTTTTCACCACGGTCAAAAAACATCTGCGCAAGGCATCCCGTGCCCTGGGTTATTATAATTCGGTGTTTCGTTCTGGCGGTAAAATCGTTCATGGCTGCTGGAAGCTACGTTTAAGAATAACCCCCGGCAACCCTGTCAAAGTGGTTAAACAGCATTATCAGGTGCTGGGAGAAGGTAAAAACGAAAAGTTATTTACTGATGCGCTTGCCGAGCTGCCCTATAAAAAAGGCGATGTGTTAAACCACAGTAAATATACCGATTTTAAAACACGTCTTTCTGAAGCTGCCCAGACACTGGGTTATTTTGATGCAGAGTTTGAAAAACATGCCATTATTGTTAGCCCGGAACGCTATCAGGCAAGCATTAATCTGGTGTTAAATACAGGTAAACGTTATCGTTACGGAAAGGTAACAGTAAAGCAAAAAATACTCGCGCCAAATAAAATGAGAAACTACATCATTTTAAAGCCGGGTCAGTCCTATAGCACGGAAGATTTACTCAGGCAGCAACAAATACTGCAACGCAGTGGTTATTATAAACTGATTAAAGTAACAGCCTTGCATGAACAGGCGAAAAACAATCGTGTCCCCATTGTTATCGAACTGGAACGAAAAAAACGTAATTTATATACTTTCAAGGTCGGTTATGG
>CAZPEE010000194.1:0-5006 GCA_964585525.1 uncultured Cocleimonas sp. | reverse complement strand
ATTTTGTGCAAACTGTGAAGCTGATTTTTTCAGAAAACCATTCAGGTACAAACTGCTATTATTAAAATCTGTCATTTTTTTACATAACGATATGAATACATTCTCTTATTTGCAATATTGTAACCGCCTTCATGAAATATCTGGGTTAAGTCATTTCATGGCAAAATAGCGCCATGTCATCGTTACACACATCCCCCCATCATTCTCAGCACAAAGTCATCGTCGGCATGTCTGGCGGTGTGGATTCTTCGGTTGCTGCACTACGCTTAATTGAACAGGGATACCAGGTCGAAGGCCTGTTCATGAAAAACTGGGAAGAAGATGATACAGCCGAATACTGTACTGCAGAAACCGACCTTGCCGATGCACAATCAGTCTGTGACACGCTCGGTATTCCCTTGCATACGGTTAATTTTTCCAGCGAATACTGGGATCATGTCTTTGAATATTTTTTAGATGAATACCGTGCAGGACGCACCCCCAACCCGGACATACTGTGCAACAAGGAAATCAAGTTTAAAGCGTTTCTGGATTACGCGCTGGAAATGGGTGCGGATTTTATTGCCACCGGTCATTATGCCCGGCTTGACCGCTCAGAAAACACACTCAAAATGCTCAAGGGACTGGATCAAAACAAAGACCAGAGTTATTTTTTATATACATTACAACAAAACCAATTGTCCCGCAGCCTGTTTCCGATTGGTGAATTAAATAAACCAGAAGTACGAGAACTGGCAGGGAAAGCAGGCTTTGATACCGCGAATAAAAAAGACAGCACCGGCATTTGCTTTATTGGCGAACGCAAATTCAAAGATTTTTTAGAACGCTTCATACCCGCACAACCGGGCGAGATTGTCGATCAGAATGGACTTGTCATCGGCGCACACCAGGGCTTGATGTATTACACCATTGGCCAGCGTCAGGGGCTGGGTATCGGTGGCTTGAAAACAGCCTCGGAAGCACCCTGGTTTGTCGCTGACAAAGATATGCAGAACAATCAACTGATTGCGGTGCAGGGCCATGACCATCCGATGCTGCTAAAACGCTACCTGAAGGCATCCCAACTGCACTGGGTCAGTGCCAAGCCACCCAGTTCCTCTTTTGAGTGCAAGGCAAAAATACGTTATCGGCAGGCGGATCAGCCTTGTTCGGTTAAAATTGATAATCAAGGCATAGCAAGCGTAAGTTTTAAGGAACCCCAACGTGCTGTTACCGCAGGACAATCCATTGTATTTTATGATGGTATTGTCTGCCTTGGTGGTGGCATTATAGATAGTTATTCAAATAGAGAAGAGTAAACCATGAGAATATTACACACCATGTTACGGGTAGGTGACCTGGAGAAATCTATCGCTTTTTACACCCAGGTTTTGGGTATGCAGGAGTTACGCCGCAAAGACTATCCCGAGGGAAAATTCACCCTGGCGTTTCTCGGCTACGGCCCGGAAGATAAAAACACCGTTCTGGAACTCACCTACAACTGGGGTGTAGATAGCTATGAGATAGGCACGGCTTTTGGCCATATTGCCATCGGTGTACCCGATGTTTACGCCGCGTGTGAGAAAATGAAACAGGCTGGCGGTAAAATTATCCGTGACGCTGGCCCGATGAATGCAGGAGATACCATTATTGCCTTCCTCGAAGACCCGGATGGTTACCAGATTGAGCTGATTGGCCGGGAATAAAAGCGCTACGCCTATCTAACGCGCAATACGGTTATCCAGCAAGGTGTTTTTCTGCTGTAATTTTTCCTGTAAATAATCCACAACATCCATAACAACAGCAGGCTTGTTTGCCCGGCGCTGTTGTCGTCCTGATACGGTTGGGCAACGCCCGTTAACACGATAACCCAGTGCAGTGGCTAGCAATCCCTCATTCACATCCCCCAGTGGGTGGGAAAAATCATCAGGGACGGAGCAACCCGGAATGACAAACCCTGGGGCACCTATCGTATTAGCAGGGCTAAAACCATCGGTATAATCACCAAACCCTTTGTCATTAACACCTTTAAAATTGATGGAAAAATAAGTCGTGCCGCAATTATCTGTGCCATAAAAACCATAAGGCTTGCCACAGGTGGTTTCTCCTATCTGGATAACCTCAACATCAATACCACGTAAGCCATTGATAATGGCCTCACTGGCAGAACAGGTATCGGCGGTGGTTAATACAAAAACACGGGATAAATTCAATGTTGGTAAAGGCTGTGTGGGCGATACGGACGTAATAAACCCGCCTTTTTCTATTGGCTTCCCTGTAAAAGGATTAATAGTCGGATGTTTATCATTAAATTGTACCCGCTCAAAGGTTTTATCCTGTGTGGCTTGCGGCCCTGCGATCATATAGCTCAAACCATTGGCTATATCCAGTAAGCCACCTCCGTTATAGCGTATATCCAATACCAACTCCGTCACGCCTTGTTGTTTGAATTGTTTAAAACTTGCGATCATTGGATTGACAGCGGGAAATATATGGCTATTAAATTGCACATAGCCAACCTTGCCGTTTTGCGTCTCAATCACTTTGGTATGTCGAATCGGCTGTGTGCTAATTGCGTCCGATACCATGATAACCGTTTTTGAAGATGTTAATAAATAATCAGCAAACCTGAATTGATGCTTTTCACCATGATTACCTGGGAATAACGCTTCGACCACTTTATCCAGCTCACTATTGTTAAGCGAATTGACGACATCTATTCCATCAACTGACAATAAACGCGAACCCCGGCTTAAACCCGCACTATCTGCCGGTGAGCCAGGTTCTACATAGGCAACAAAAATCTGCCGTGGTACAGCAAAGGAACGAAAGGAAAGTTTCATCCCATAGCCACTTGAGATACCAGAATTGAGCTGTTTAAAAACATCCAGCGAGGGCATAATGAAATGAAAACGATCCTTGGCGCGGCCTGTCACGGTAGTTGCTTTGGTTTTCAGACGTTTAAAATATTCCTGTGGCGAAGTGAAAGTAGCGGGATTTTTATCTTCAATTTCGCGATACCAAAGATAAACATCATGACTCCAGGAACGTAAAAAATTGTTCTCATCCAGTGTCGTTCCCTGCTGATCAGGAAACGGACGCTGAGTGGCAGGATCAATACCCGTTCTCGGCAACTGGCAACGTTGCTTAAATTGACTGGCGGGTTTAAAAACACCTTTCATCCAGCTTGCAGGCTCAGGGTTTATAACGGGGCTATCATTCCCATTCCCACCACCTCCACAGGCATGTAAAAACAATAATACGACAATAAGACACAGACTATTTCGTTGTTTAATCATCACCAAAAAACCTTATAAGCCAATCTAATAAAAATTATCATATCGTTTCCTTCACCAATTTTCTAATGGATCATAGGTATTCATCGAAGATTAGTGTTACAAGCCCGATGGACTTTTAGAGTAACTGCCTGTTAATCCAGACATCTGGTCACCACACTCCGTTTTAACTCCCGTTAGCATATTTTGCCGTCGCAAATGCAACTGCCTTTTGCAACCTTTCGAGACTGCGTTCCTTGCCGATCAAGGCAAGCGTTACATCCAGTGAGGGTGATACGGCTGATCCGGTAACGGCGATGCGCAATGGCGGGCCAACTTTACCCATACCCAGTTCCAGTTCTTCGCAGCTTTGTTTGATTGCTGCATTGATTGTTTCAGCTTGCCAATCGTCCAATTCTGCCAACTTGTCCAGCAGGTGTTGCAAAATGCCTGGCGTTGCCGTTTTAAAATGTTTTTTAGCCGCTTTTTGATCATACTCCGTTACATCTTCATAGTAGTAACGAATGGTTTCAACTAACTCTTTGAGCGTTTTGGCACGTTCACGATGCGCTTCAATCACGTCTTTTAGTGCCGGGCCGTTGCGGGTATCAAGGTCTTGCTCAGCAAGGTGCCATTGAAGTTGTTTTTCGATTTCTTCGACAGGCAGTGTTTTGAGGTATTGCTCATTAATCCAGAGTAACTTTTGCGGGTTAAAGGTTGAGGCCGAGGCATTGACATCCTTTAAATCGAATAATTCGATCATTTCTTCACGGCTAAAGATTTCCTGGTCACCATGCGACCAGCCAAGGCGCAACAGGTAGTTAATCAGCGCCTGGGAAAAGAAGCCCTGGTCTCGGTATTGCATCACACTAACCGCACCATGGCGTTTGGATAGGCGCTTGCCATCCTCTCCCAGAATCATCGGAACATGTGCAAATTGTGGAGGTGTTGCACCCAAAGCCTTCATCATGTTGATCTGCCGTGGTGTGTTGTTAATGTGGTCATCGCCACGAATAACATGGGTGATGCCCATATCGAGGTCATCGACCACCACGGTTAAATTGTAGGTAGGCGTGCCATCCGAGCGCGCAATAATCAGGTCATCCAGTTCGCGGTTATTGATCATAATCGTGCCCTTAATCAGGTCGTCAATAATGACATCACCTTCCAGCGGGTTGCGAAAACGGATCACCGATTCCCTACCCTCTGGCGCATCGTTTAAATCGCGGCATTTGCCGTTGTAACGCGGCTTTTCCTTGTTTGCGCGTTGCTGTTCACGCATGGCATCCAGCTCATCACGGGTGCAATAACAATGGTAGGCATCGCCCTGCTCCAGCAACTGATTGATCACTTCTGCATAACGATCAGAACGGTCTGTCTGGTAAATGGGTCCTTCATCATAGTCCAGCCCCATCCAGTCCATACCCTCAAGAATGGCATCGACCGATTCCTGTGTAGAGCGCTCCCGGTCGGTATCTTCGATACGCAAAACAAACTTGCCGCCCTTGTTGCGCGCATAAAGCCAGGAAAATAAAGCGGTACGTGCACCGCCAATATGAAGGTAACCAGTTGGACTCGGGGCAAAGCGGGTTTTGACTGTCATGACACTACACTTAGAAGTAAAAGAAGAGCGGCGTAGATTAGCATTTACAAAAAAAAAGCGCGATAAAATCGCACTATTTTAGCAAACTTATTTGTCACCGTTTGAGAAGGTATGCGGTATAAAAAACACGGCGGGTTTGAATGAATAAT
>CAZPEE010000193.1:2485-5008 GCA_964585525.1 uncultured Cocleimonas sp. | reverse complement strand
ACCTGGCGTTCCAATGATAGCTATGTGGCTTACAACCTGGTTTATGATAATGGCTTGGCCCAAGGCGATGGCAATGGAATAAAAGCAGGTGGAAATAAAAACCGTAATGCAGGTAACGGGCTTCGGACGATTGTTGAGCATAATATCTCTTTTGCAAACAAACGCCGGGGGTTTGATTTTAATAGCGGTATTGATGTCGTGTTTCGCTACAATACCTCTTATAAAAACAAGCTAACCGGATTTAAAGGGGCTAATGATACCCGTGTTGAATATAATGTGTCGTATCAGGACAATATTGCTTATAAATCTTATGAAGCCGCGCCGGGTGAAGGTGTCAAACATAACTCATGGCAGGTTGACCTAGAGCCAGTGTTTATCAGTCTTGATCCTGGGTCTAAAGATTTTTTAAGGTTGTCTGGTGATTCCCCTTTAAAACAAATGGGCGCTTATTCGCATCAGGTTGAAGCTGCGGCTAAAATTTTTGTTATCGGTGATTCGACCACTTATAACAAGGATTTTCCCGATGGTCACGGCAGCTATTTAGAAATGGGCTGGGCACAGCAAGAAGCACTCGGTCGTTATATGCATAACCCTGCAAATCTGTTTGATGAGGGGCGTTCGGGCGCGAGTAGCAAAACCTATAAAACAGTTCTGCAAAATCGACATGACTGGGAAGAGACAAAACAACTTATCAAAAACAGTGATACCACAGACGGTGCTTATTTGTTGATACAGTTTGGTCATAATGACGAGCACCTTGATCAGCCGTACGGAACAACACCAGTGCAATATTACAATCATTTAAAAGGCTATATCGACTGGGCAAAAGCCAATAATATCACCCCGGTTTTAATTACACCGGTAGAAAGAAGGGAAAAATCAGCAGGTAATAATAATCATCGAACCCACGTAACAAGTGCGGGTGATTACGCGCAAACAGTTAGAAATCTTGCGCATGATACACATACAACCCTGTTGGACCTGGAACAAAAATCCTGGCAGGAATATAATCAATACCGTGATACCAATGCGATCAATGCAGCACTTGCTTATGATGATAATACACACTTTAGCCCGGCAGGGGCACGAATGGTTGCGGGATGGGTCAAGGGTCTGGTTTGCACCAGTGCGGAACAACAATTATGTCATCAGTTCAAATAGCGTCTGGGGATAAGCCGGATAATGCTTGTCCCAGCAGTAATGTTTGATCTGTTTTTAAAGAGTCCCTCAATTTAGGCGCCTCCTCCACAAGCAACAAAATCACGGTAGATCCCATGTTAAAACGTCCCATTTCCTGGCCTTTTTCAAGTGTAATATCCTGGTCAGAATAATCCCTGGTGGTCATGGATTTCCCCTGGGGAGGGGTGATCAACCCGGCCCATACGGTTTCAATGGCGGCTACATTGATCGCTCCAACCAGAATCATAGCCATTGGGCCATGGTCTGTTTCAAAAAGGGCAACAACACGCTCATTTCGTGTAAAGATGCCTTTGATGGTGTTGACTGTATGTTTTGCCACGCTAAACAAACGTCCGGGAATATGGGTTTGTTTAATCAGTTTTCCAGAGCAGGGCATATGGATGCGGTGGTAATCCCTGGGGGAAAGATAGAGGGTGATAAATTGCCCATTTTCAAACAGGCTGGTTTGCTTTTTATCGCCACCTAATAATTTATCCAGTGTGTAGCTTACGCCTTTAGCTTGTAGCAGTGATGAATCAACAATATCGCCAAATTGGCTGATTGTGCCGTCCACAGGGCTAACGATTTCGCTGGAGGCAATTGGCCGTAATTCTGGTTTTAATGCCCGTGTAAAAAAATCATTAAAAGTCTGGTAGCTTTTAGGATCAGGATTAATGGCTTCATCCAGGTTCACCTCGAATAGTTTACTGAATAACTCAATTGCTTTTGGCACAAAAGGTGATTTGATGCGGGTGAGTTTAAACACAATGCGTGATACGGCATGGTGCGGTAAAAAATATAGCGAGCCTGATTTTAAATAATCAATAAAAGATGCGCTCATGAGCCTGTTTCCCTAAAATAACTTAGAATGACGCTGTAAATAAGCGATAATAAGGCATTCACTCACAGGAAACTACTGCAAATGAACGTTCAACTGGAAACTTTAGATGCTTCCTCAAGCCTGTCTACACTCACCGATTTTATGCGTTGGGGAGCAAGCCAGTTTGTTGAGGCGGGTTTAAGCTATTCGCATGGGTTGTCATCGCCTTTGGATGAAGCGGTTTACCTGGTCTTGCGAAGCCTTAAATTGCCGGTTGATACACCTGAGGTTTACTGGGGTTCAAAACTGACTGAAGCAGAAAAAGAGGCGGTTTTTGAGGTGTTCAGGTTGCGTGTTGAGCAGCGTATCCCTGCTGCCTATATCATGAAAGAAGGCTGGTTTGCCGGGTTACAGTTTTATGTGGATGAGCGCGTGTTAGTGCCGCGCTCACCGATTGCAGAGCTGGTTGAAACGCAGTTTACGCCCTGGGTGAATCCTGATGAGGTCGAAACGGTGCTGGATTT
>CAZPEE010000193.1:0-2385 GCA_964585525.1 uncultured Cocleimonas sp. | reverse complement strand
AAACGCAGTTTACGCCCTGGGTGAATCCTGATGAGGTCGAAACGGTGCTGGATTTGTGTACAGGCAGTGGTTGCATCGGTATTGCCTGCGCCTATGCATTCCCCACCGCAATGGTTGATTTATCGGATCTATCAGAAGATGCGCTAGAGGTTGCAAGGATTAATGTTGACAAGCATGATGCCGGGAACCGGGTAACGGTAATCCAATCAGACTTGTTTGAAGGCTTGGGAAATAAAACGTACGATATTATTGTCAGCAACCCACCTTATGTGGATACTGAGGACATGCAGGGCTTGTCGGCAGAATTTAAGCATGAACCTGAACTTGGCTTATCTTCTGGTTCTGACGGGCTGGATTGTACCCATAAAATTTTAAAGCAGGCGGCTAGTCATTTAAACGATGAGGGTATACTGGTGCTGGAAGTAGGTAATAGCCAGTTTGCGCTGGCGCAGGCTTATCCGCACGTGCCGTTTCAGTGGCTGGAGTTTGAACGTGGTGGGGATGGTGTTTTTTTGTTGACAAAGCAACAGCTTGAAGATCATTTTTGAAACTTCTAATGTTCTGGCTGGCTGCAAAGCGATACAGTTATTGAACTTATAATCCTTATTAAACGTCATACTGTGCTAGAATATGCCGCAGACTTTGCGTCCAGATGCGCAACTGACTGCGTAAGATAATAAATTAATCAGAACTTTATTAGGGTTCAGCTAGGATTAAAGCAGGCTTATGTATCATAGGCTTAGCTTAACTATGAGGCATTATTTTGTTAAAGCAAAGAACACTAAAAAGTATTGTTACAACAACCGGGATAGGGCTTCATTCTGGTAAAAAAGTAAACCTTAGCTTGCGTCCCGCTGCTGCAAATACGGGCATTGTGTTTACCCGGATTGATCTTCAGCCACCAGTGGAAATCAAAGCACAGCCTGACATTGTGGGCGAAACGATGTTGAGCACGACGCTGGTTAAAGGTGATGTTAAAGTGTCAACCATTGAACATTTGATGTCAGCCCTGGCAGGTTTGGGAATTGACAATGCCTACATTGAACTGAATGCCGAAGAAATTCCGATTATGGATGGTAGCGCGGCTCCCTTTTTGTTTTTAATCGAATCGGCGGGTATTGAATACCAGGCTGTACCTAAAAAATTCGTCAAAATTACCAAGCCAATCCGCTTTGAAAATAAGGCAGGCTGGGCAGAGCTGTCACCTTACGATGGTTTTAAAATATCCTTTCAGATTGATTTTGACCATCCCGCAGTACAGGATACCCGTCAAAAACTTGAGCTGGATTTATCGAAAGCCTCCTATGCCTCGGAAATAGGGCGTGCGCGTACCTTTGGTTTTATGCGTGATGTTGAATTGCTGCGTTCTAAAAACCTGGGTTTGGGGGGTAGTTTGGGCAATGCGGTAGTGCTGGATGAGTTTCGTATTTTGAATAAAGATGGCTTGCGTTATAGCGATGAGTTTGTAAAGCACAAAATGCTCGATGCGATTGGTGATTTGTATACACTGGGCCATGGCATCATCGGCGCTTACCATGGTCATAAATCAGGGCATGCGATTAATAACTTATTGTTGCGCGAGCTGTTAAAAGCACAGGATTCATGGGAGTTGATAACGCTGGAGCAGGATGCCACATTGCCAGTTTTCTACGCGGGCGAGACGAGTTTGGCGTAAGTTTTACATGTTTTAGATCGGTTTTTACATAGTTCTCAAGTATCGTTTTTATCCTGGGTTAATTGAAGCAAAGATTCCCTTAATTCCTCATCATCAATCATATCGGCAATACCTTGCAGGCTTTTTGCAGAGTTCTCAGAAATAATAAAACGTTTCTTTTTTTTGTTTTTACGCATGGCTGTAGGTGGTGCAATTTTGATTTGTGTGGTTTTCAACTCAAGTAATAAGCGTCGGTTAAGCTCATCCCGGATGTTGTCTTTCTGAAAATTAAGCTGGCTTGCCATAATCGGGTGATCAGTAACCAGAGTCAGTTTTTGTTGTTTGACAACAGCCCAGACATTATGCGCATTTTTGTCGATATTAAGTATCTCGTAGACTGTTTTTGACAGTTTATCCTGAATATTGATACTTCTGGCAATATCAGCATTCACTAAGTTACGTAGATTCTTCATGCTCCCTTTCATCGTTATAATCCTAAATTCCTCAGTTAACCGCTTAGCGTGTTTATTAAACTATTATATTGATTAACGTTGTATCAATTTTAGTCTTCACTCTCTGGATGAAGGCGCTACGACATGCAGT
The DNA here is from genome assembly GCA_964585525.1 of uncultured Cocleimonas sp. Taxonomy (GTDB): domain Bacteria; phylum Pseudomonadota; class Gammaproteobacteria; order Thiotrichales; family Thiotrichaceae; genus Cocleimonas. The sequence goes on along the minus strand of CAZPEE010000193.1, from coordinate 128 downwards.
GCAGCCCGATTTGCATGCCTGACTATGTGAAAAAAACGTGAAGGGTCAACCATTAACGATTTTTTTCACGACACCAGACAAGCAACTCGAACTACCCTGCAAGCCGTCTAACTAAGGATTTTAGGATT